>JBIOZN010000427.1:0-2063 GCA_044871175.1 Acidimicrobiales bacterium
TTCGACGCCCGCTCGAGCACCGGCTTGGGGGCGGCGTCGACCAGGTCCTTGGCCTCCTTGAGGCCGAGGTTGGTCAGCTCGCGCACCACCTTGATGACCTGGATCTTCTTCTCGCCGGCACCGGTGAGGACGACGTCGAACTCGTCCTTCTCCTCGGCTGCGGGGGCTTCGGCGGCGCCGCCGCCGGCCGCCGGGGCGGCGACGGCCACGGGGGCGGCGGCGGTGACGTTGAACTTCTCCTCGAAGGCGGTGAGCAGCTCGGACAGCTCGAGGACGGACATCGAGGAGATCGCGTCGAGGATCTCGTCCTTGCTGAGGGTGGCCATCGTTCATTCCTCCTGGGCGGCAGGCTCGGCGGCGGGGGCGTCGGGCGGGGTCGGTTCGGACTGGGTGTCGATCAGGGCCTTCAGGCCGTAGGCGAAGTTGCGGGGCAGGGCGGCGAGCAGGCCGGCGGTCTTGGCGAGGGGCGCCTGCAGGGCGCCGGCCAGGCGGGCCAGCAGGACGTCGCGGGAGGGCAGTTCGGCCAGGGCGGTGACATCGCCGGCCGACAGCACCTTGCCGCCGAGCACGCCACCCTTCACCACCAGCGCCGGGTTGGTGCGAGCGAAGTCGCGCAGCGACTTGGCCACCGCGGCCACGTCACCGGAGACGAAGGCGAGGGCGGTCGGGCCGATGAGCAGGTCTTCGAGCCCGTCGAGCCCCCGGTCGCGGACGGCGAAGCGCACGAGGGTGTTCTTGTAGACCTTGTAGTCACCGCCGTTGGGCTTGAGCTCACGCCGGAGCCGCCCGAGGGCGCCGACGCTCAGGCCCCGGTACTCCGTGAGCAGCACCGCGTCGGCGGCCTGGAGGCGCGCGCCGACCTCGTCGACGACTGCGACCTTCTCGGGCCGAGGGTTCTCCATGCGGGCGGTCCTCCCTTCTGTCGTTCTCGGGATCAGGCACTCGCGCGAGGAGCGACGGGCACCGATCGACCGGGATCGACAGGGGACCGCCTCGTCTGGCGAGCCCGGCAGGGCTCATTGTCCGGCGAACCGGACCAGAGGTCTTCGGCGAGCAGTTGGCTGGCCAGGGGGTGGGTGAGCCGGGCGAGTCTAGCGGCCGGCCGGGCCGACTGTCTCGGGCCGCAGGCGGCCGGGGTCGACCTTGACGCCCGGCCCCATGGTGGAGGCGAGGCTGATCTTCTTCAGGTACCGCCCCTTGGCGGCCGCCGGCTTGGCCCGCTGCAGCTCCTCGAGGACGGCCCGGAAGTTGGCCTCGAGCGCGTCGGGCTCGAAGCTGACCTTGCCGATGGGTACGTGGATGTTGCCGTACCGGTCGGTGCGGTACTCGACCCGGCCGCCCTTGAACTCGGTGACGGCCCGAGCGACATCGGTGGTGACGGTGCCGGTTTTGGGGTTGGGCATGAGCCCGCGAGGACCGAGGATGCGCCCGAGGCGCCCGACCATGGGCATGAGGTCGGGCGTGGCGATGGCGACGTCGAAGTCGAGCATGCCGCCCTGGACCTGCGCGGCCAGGTCGTCGGCCCCGACATGGTCGGCCCCGGCCGCCCGGGCGGCGGCGGCGGCGTCGCCGGCGGCGAACACGGCCACCCGGACCTCCTTGCCCGTGCCGGCGGGCAGGGCGACCGTGCCGCGCACGATCTGGTCGGCCTTGCGGGGGTCGACCCCGAGGCGCACGGCCAGCTCGACGGTCTCGTCGAACTTGGCCGAGGCCAGGCTCTTCACGAGTTCCAGCGCCTCGGCCGGCGCGAACTGCTGGTCACGGTCGAAGCGCTTGGACGCATCGACGAACTTCTTGCCCTTGGCCATTGCGGCTCCCTCGTGCGCTGGTCGGGACCCCGGGCGAGGTGCTCCCGGGGGGACGGGTGGGACTGGACGGGTGGGACGGGTGGTCAGTCGACCTTGACGCCCATCGACCGGGCCGTGCCGCGCACCTGCTGCTTGGCGGCGTCGAGGTCGTAGGCGTTGAGGTCGGGCATCTTGGTGCGGGCGATGTCGGCGACCTGGTCGTCGGTGAGCGACCCGGCCACCCCCCGGCCGGGCGTGGTGGAGCCCTTCTCGAGG
>JBIOZN010000428.1:0-5226 GCA_044871175.1 Acidimicrobiales bacterium
AGGTCGTGCGCTGCAACACCGTGGCCCTTCCCGTCGACGCGGTGCGGCCCTGGGTCGAGGTGCTGGGCCGCGGCCGGCCCGACGCCCCCGACACCCAGCTGCTGCGGGCCGCGTTCGGTCATGCCCTCGACTACACCGACGCGTCGGTCGACGCCGAGCTCGATGCGGCCGGTGCCACCTTCGCCCGCCAGGGCGACGGTGACGGCCAGATCGTGGCGCTGGTGGTGGCCACCGTGGTGGCCTACCGGCGGGGCGACATACCCCGCCTCCTCGAAGTCGCCGCCCGCGCCGATGGTGTGGCGGGGTCCCGCGACGAGCCCCTGATCGACGTCGCCTTGCGCTCGATCGCCGCCATCGCCGCCGAGATGACCGGCGACCTCGGCCGCGCCTTGGCCGAGCTCGAGGCCGCCCCGCTCGAGCGCGTCCCGCTGGCCATCAGCACGTCGGCCCAGCAACTGCTGATCCACTGCCTGCTGCTGGCCGGGCGGGCCGACGACGCGGTGACGGTGGCCCGCCGGGTCCTCGCCCAGCGGTCCGACCGCACCGCCCGGCACCTGTCGGCCATCGCCGCCTGGATGGCAGGTGATCCCACGGGCATGCTCGCCCTCGGCCCTTCCTCGGTCGACATCCCGGCGGTCACCTCGCGTGACTACTTCGTGCGGCGAACCGTGGTCGCGGCGAGGCTGGCCTCGACCGGCCGGCGCGACGACGTGCACCGCCTCGTCGCCGAGTCGGGTCCGGTCGAGGGCACCGCCGCGAACGCCAGAGACGCCGTGCTGGACGCCGTGGCTCGGGCCGTGTGCGCCGTCGTCGACCACGACGATGCCGCCGCCGCTCGCATCATCACTGCGGTGGTGGACGCCCACAGCGACAGCCCCATCCTCGATCAGCACCTGCGTCGCTTCCTCCCGCTGGCCTACGTGCTCGACCCCTCGGTGCGCGCCCGCTGGGACGAGGCGCCCATGGGGCCGACCCACGAGCACACGAGGCGCGCCAGCCGCTGCCTGGTGGACCTGCGCGCCGGGCACCGCGTGCGCCCGGAATCGTTCGATCCCAGCAAAGTGTTCACCGCCTTCCCGCTGCCCTGGGCGATGGAACTGGCGGCGCGGCTCCACGGCGACCGCCACGCCGACGGCGCCCGGCTGGCGGCCTGGCTGGTCGACCAGGTGCCCGAGGCGGCCCGCGCCGAACTGCGCCATCTGGCCGGCGCCGGCGGTCGCGGGGCCCGGGCGGCCGGCGACCTGCTGGCCCGCCTGCCGGCGGCGCCGACCCGGCCGCTGGAGATCTCGGTACTCGGGCCCCTGCGGGTGGCCTTCGCCGGCGTCCCGGTGACACCTCCCGAGCTCCGGCGGGCCCGGGTACGCACGCTGCTCGCCCTGCTGGTCGTCCACCGGACACTCGGCCGGGAGCGGGCCATCGACCTGTTGTGGCCCGACCTGCCGGCTCGCGACGGTGCCCGCAACCTCCGGGTGACGCTCACCTATCTGCGCCAGGTCCTCGAACCGGGGCGGCCGCCGGGCGAGGCGTCGTTCCACCTGCGCGCCGACGCGTCGAAGATCGCTCTGCACCGCTCCGACTACCTCGTCGTGGACCTGTGGGAGTTCCGCCGGCTGCGGCGCGACGCCGATCAGAACCGGGGGGAGGGCGATCCCGAGCGGACGATCGCGCTGCTGGACGCCGCCACCGGGTGGTGGCGGGGGGAACCGCTCGTCGATCTCTCCACGGTGGCGGGCCACGAGCACGAGGTCGAGCACGTTCGCGTGATGCAAGTCGAGAGCCTGTTGGAGCTCGGCGAGCTCCGCCTGGTCCGGGGCGACCCGGCCAAGGCGTTGGTCGACGCCGAGCGCGCCCTCGCCCTCGACCCCTACTCGGAGCGCGCTCACCGCCTCGCCATCGCCGCCTCCTTCCGTGGCCACGATCGCCGGCGCACCGACGCCGTCCGAGACCGTGCCCTGACGATGCTCGACGAGCTCGGCGTGACGCCCGAGCCGGCCACGGAGATCCTGCTCCGTCAGGTCGATGAGGCCACCGCCGGCGCGGCCCGGCCTGGTGGACGTCGTCCCATGGCCGGGCGTGCTCGTCGCCGGTGAGGAGGGCGGGGCCGAGCGCCGACACTCGGGTCGCGGGAACCGAGCCGGGAGTGACCTCTCAGCCGCTCCGCGGGGACGAAGTCGTCGGCGTCAACGGCGTGGTGTGCGGGCCCAGGCACCCACCAGGCTGGCGTAGCGGAAGACCGCGGGCGTGCGGCGGAGCTCCTCGGCCAAACGGGGGCCCAGCGTCTCGATGTCGACCTCGGCCGCGGTGGCGACGCCGGTGCGCTCGATGGCGGGCAGCATCGACCGGAGGACACCGGCCAGCAGAGCCGCACCTCCCTCCTCCTCGGGCGGCACGTAGGCGACGCCGGCCATGGTCGAGGGTTCGGCCAGGCCGGCGCGGCGCAACAGGCCGGGGAGTCGTACGCCGAGGGTCACGTCGTGGCCGGTCCGGCTGAAGGTGTCGAGCAACCACCGCCGCACGGTGGCGACCAACGGCACGTCGGGCACACTGCCGATGACGGTCATGTCGTACTCCATGGCGACGACGAGGCCGCCCGGCCGTACGTGCGCGCAATGATGGGCGAGGGTGGCGGCCGGGTCGGGGCAGTACAGCAGGATCAGCCGCCCGATCACGGCGTCGAAGCTGTCGTTGGGCGTCCACTCGCCCACCCGGCCCTGCACGAAGCGGACGTGGTGCAGGCCGCGGGCGCGACGGCGTTGCTCCGCGACGGCCAGGGCGTCGGCGGATTGATCGACGCCGACCACCGCGCCCGCTTCCCCGACGAGCTCGGCCGCCGTGAAGGCGACATCACCGATGCCGGTGCCGAGGTCGAGCACGCGCATCCCGGGCGCCAGCCCGGCCTGGCCGAAGATGGCGCGCGTGGCCGCGTCGAGCACGCGGGCCTGCAGTTCGAGGCGCGCCAGCTCAGCCCCGTCGGAGCCGAGGAGGTAGTTGGTGGTCGTCGGTGTCGTAGCGGTCGTCGTCGGTGTCGTCGGTTTGGTAGCGGTCGTCGTCATGGCCGTTCCTCTCGTGTCCGTGCTGGCTCGGCCGGCGACCGCCGGCCGTGTCCAGACCGTCCACCTCGGGCGCTAGCCGAGCGCTAGCCGACCGTCTCGGCCGCCGAGCCGTTTCGGGGCGAGCGGCGGCGGTGCGACGGCGTACGACGGTGGTTCGCGGGCGCTGGCTCCGCTAGCCCGCCCGGCGCGCCCTGCGCAGCGCGAGCCAGCTGCGGAGGATGTAGCCCGGCGAGGGAGGAACCCAGCCCAGCTGCATCGCCATTCCGATGTCGTCCCGGTTGGCCCAGTGCTCGATCACCTGGCCGTCGCGCACTCGCAGCCAGTGCGTCTGGGTGCTCGCGAACTCCTTGGCTGTGGGCGGGAGGGCCTGACGCACCCGTCCGTCGGCGTCGTAGGCCGTGAAGACGCCGGTGTGGCGGCCCGTCATGGTGTTGTGCACGACGACGAGATCACCCTCGGCCACGACCTCGTGCACCTCGAAGGCCAGGTCGGCGAACGCCTGGCGGAGCCACAGGGCGGTGGCGAAGAACGCCGCCGGTCCCCGCCCCCGACAGGCCGGTGGCTCGTCCTTGCCCTCGCGGTTGACCGCGTCGGGGTGCACGACGGCTTCGAAGTCGGCGGGGGTCCCGTCGGCCATGATCATCATGCTGCGCACGGCTATGGCCTTGGCGGCCTCGACCTCGGTAAGCGTTGTTGTCACGTCTCGAGCATTGCGACGAGTGTTCGGCGTGTCATCCGTGGTCGGTACGGATCCCCCCGCGGGGCCCATCCACGGGGCCGATGGCGGCCACCCCTCAGGACCAAGGGCACTGGTCCGTCGCGACCCCCCGCCGTAGCGTTCGTCGCGCGACAACGCGTCGTGCTCTCGCGAGCACTGCTACGAGGGGGGACAGGGTGACCAAGTCCGACACCTACGACGCGGTGGTGATTGGCGCCGGGTTCAACGGCCTGTGCCTCGCCGCCTACCTCCAGCGGGCGGGACTGCGCACGGTCGTGGTGGAGCGCCGCCACGAGGAGGGCGGCGGGATCAACACCGAGGAACCGGTGCTGCCGGGGTACCGCCACAACATGCACGCCCAGTACATGGAGTTCTTCGACATGATGCCGATGATCGAGGACTTCGGGCTCGAGGACGTGGGCCTGCGCACGATCGTCCCGGATGCCCAGGCCGGTATCGCCTTCGCCGACGGGCGGCCGCCGATCGTCATCTACCGGCCGGAGCTGCTGGACCGGACACAAGAGAGCATCGCCGAGTACTCCAAGGCCGACGCCGACACGTTCGTCGACTTGAAGCGCCGGGCGATGAGCGTCGAGGGAATGCTGGCCCAATCGCTCTACAACCCGCCGTCCGCGCAGTCGGCGGCCGAACAGGTGGCGGCGCTCGAACAGGGTTGGTCCGACCTGGGCATCGGCGCGCATCACACCTTGAAATCGTGCAAGACGTTGATCGACGAGCTGTTCGAGACCCCCGAGCTGCGTGCCCTCCTCTACCGCACCACCGTGGAGTGGGGCTCCCCGATCGACCAGGCCGGTATGGGCGCGGCCTTCCTCACGTTCATCATGTGGACCCTCGGCAACTGGAAGCTCTGCCGGGGCGGCACCCACACGCTGGCCAAGGCGATGACTCAGGCGTGCTACCGCGAGGGCGTCGACCTCGTCGAGAACACCGCCGTCGAGCGGGTCCTGGTCGAAGACGGCCGGGCCGTGGGGGTCGAAGTGCGCGGTGGCCGCCAGATCCGGGCCACCAAGGTGGTCGCGTCCAACGCCGATCTCCGCCAGACCCTGCTCGACCTCGTCGGTGAGGAACACCTCAGCCGGCTCTGGGTCAGCCGGGCCAAGGCGTTCCGGTACGGGCCGAGCCACGTGCTGGCGACGCCGATGTTCTGCCTGTACGAGCCGCCCGCCTACCGATCGGCGCGGTGGAACGCCGACATCGACCGCTGCTTCTACACGATCGTCGGCTTCGAAGGCGAAGACGACACCGTCCGTTACATCCGCGATGCCTACGCCGGCACCGTCCCCAGGCCGGCCGCCGGCACCTGGGTGAACTCCCTGTGGGACAAGAGCCAGGCGCCGCCCGACCGGCACGCCGCGACCGGCTGGTACTTCTTCCCGCCCGCCAGTGCCCTCACGGCCGCCGAGTGGGCCGAGGTCCGCGCCACGTTCAACGATC
>JBIOZN010000429.1:0-2392 GCA_044871175.1 Acidimicrobiales bacterium
CCGTCCACCGGGGCGGCGACGGGGATGCCGTGGCGGGCGAGCTCGTCGGCGGGGCCGACGCCGCTGCGCAGCAGCGCCGCCGGGGTGGCGTAGGTGCCGAGCGCGAGGACCACGACGTCGGCGGGGACCCGCTCCGGCCCGTCGGGGCCGAGGACCTCCACCGCCCGGGCGGCGCCGTCCTCCACCACCACCCGGTCGACGGTGACCCCGGCGCGGAGGGTCAGGTTGGGCCGCTCGAGGGCGGGGTCGAGGTAGCGGTCGGCGGGGGTCTGGCGGACCCCGTCGACCATGTTGAGCGGCACCGGCCCGATCCCGACGGCGCCGGGGGCGTTGTGGTCGTCGACCCAGCCGTGGCCGGCGGCGAGGGCCGCCTCGGCGAACCGCTCCTGCAGCTCCAGCCAGCCCGCGCGGGGGTAGCGGCTGATCGGGATGGGGCCGTGGTCGCCGTGCCAGTCGGCGTCACCGAAGTCGCGGTCCGTCTCGATCGCCCGGAACCACGGCAGCCAGGTCTCCCAGCCGAAGCCGTCGACGAGGGCGTCCCACTCGTCGTAGTGCTCGGGGTGGCCGCGCAGGGCGATCGCCCCGTTGGTGACCGACGAGCCGCCCACCACCCGGCCGCGGGGGACGTGCACGATCCGCGGCGACGCGCCGGCGCGGGCCAGGTAGCCCCAGTCGTGGGTCTCCTTGATGATCCGGTGGGAGTGGGTGAGCTCGACCGGCCACGCGCCCGGCCGGTAGTGGGGGCCCACCTCGAGGACGGTGACCTCGGTGCCCTCGTCCTCGGAGAGGCGGGCGGCGGCGACGCACCCGGCGGTGCCGGCGCCGCAGATCACGACCCGCACGGGCTCGCCCCGCCTCTAGCCCTGGGCCAGGCGGCCGCCGTCGACCACGATGGTCTGGCCGGTGAGGAAGCTGGCGGCGTCGGTGAGCAGGAACACGATCGGCCACGCCGCCTCCGCCACCGCCCCCAGCCGCCCGAGCGGGGCCTTCTGGACGAGCTTCTCCTTCAGGGCCGGGTTCGCGGTCATCAGCCCCTCCACCATCTCGGTGAGAATGGTGCCGGGGGCGACCGAGTTCACCAGGACCCCGGCGGGGCCGAGCTCCACCGCGAGGGTGCGGGTGAGGGCGTCGAGGGCCGCCTTGGAGGCGTTGTAGGGGCCGATGTTCGGCAGCCCGGTGAGGCCGGCGATCGACGACAGGTTCACGATCCGCCCGCCCTGCCCCGAGGCGGCCATCTCCCGCCCCACCGCCCGCGCCATGGCGGCGGCGCCGAGGACGTTGACCCGCAGGATCTCGTCCCACTCCGACAGCGGGGTGTCGGTGACCGGGTGGTAGAAGGGGTTGATCCCGGCGTTGTTGACGAGGCCCCAGAGGGTCCCGCCGAGCGCCTCGGCGGCGTCGAGGGCCTCCGCGGCGGTGAGGGTGTCGGCGACGTCGCCGGCGACGGTCGCGACGGGGCCGTCGAGGCTCCCCGCCAGCTCGTCGAGGGCGCCCTTCGAGCGGGCCACCAGGACCGCCGCTCCCCCCTGCCCGACCACGGCGCGGGCGACCTCCGCGCCGATCCCGCGCGAGGCCCCGGTGACGATGACGGTGCGCCCGTCGAGGCGGAAGGGATCGGTCACGGAGGGCGGAGTCTACCCACCCCCCCGCCGGTAGACTCCAGGCGTTCGCCGTCGGCGCCCGGGCGCGCCGGAATCCCCCCACCCGTCCCGAGGGAGCCGCATGCTGAGCTACGCCTTCACGGAGGAGCAGGAGGACCTTCGCCAGATGGTCCGCGAGTTCGCCCAGGGGGAGATCCTCCCGCTGGTCGAGGAGGCGGAGCGCGAGGAGAAGTTCCCCGTCCAGATCCTCCCGATGCTCGGTGAGCTCGGCCTGCTCGGGATCGTCTTCCCGGAGGAGTACGGCGGCATCGGCGCCGACAAGATCACCGAGTGCATCTTCGTGGAGGAGATGGCGAAGGTGTGCGCCGGGATCACCGCGTCGGTGAACGCCCACGCCGACCTCGCCGCCTTCCCGATCTACAAGTTCGGCACCGACGAGCAGCGCGAGCGGTACCTGCCGCGCAGCATCGCCGGGGAGATCATCGGTGCCTATGCGATCACCGAGCCGAACACCGGCTCCGACGCCGCCGGGCTCGCCTCGCGGGCGGAGCGCAAGAACGGCGGCTACGTCCTGAACGGCCGCAAGAACTTCATCACCAACGGCACCATCTGCGACTACTGCCTGGTCGCCGCCGACACCGACCGCTCCAAGCGCGGCGAGGGCATCAGCGTGTTCATCGTCGACCGGGACACCCCCGGCTTCGAGGTGACCCGCAAGCTCGAGAAGATGGGCCACCGCTCCTCCGACACCGCCGAGCTGGTGTTCGAGGACTGCGAGATCCCGGAGGAGA
>JBIOZN010000430.1:0-4315 GCA_044871175.1 Acidimicrobiales bacterium
TCGGTCGGTGGCCGGTGCCACCGCCCGGGTGGTGCTCACCGGCCCGGGCGGCGGGACATGGGACCAGGCCCTCGCCCTCGGTGAGTCCCCCGGTGCGCCCGACGTCGTCGTCGTCGTCGACGCGCTGGAGTTCTGCCGCCACGTGGGCCACGGCACTCTGGCGCCCGAGGACGTCCACAGCGAAGGCGACCCGGCGCTGGTTCCCCCGCTGCTGGCGGGCAGCGCCGCCTTCGCGGAATGAGCGCCTCCGGCTGACGGCGCCACCCCGGTCGCGAGGCACGGGTTCAGGCCGAGCGGGCTTCCGCGTGGGATTCTCGTCCGTGAGCCGCACGGTGAGGAAGCCGTCGCCTGCCGGTCCCAGGTCGAGGAGGAACCGGATCTGGGTCATCGTCCAGACGACGGCAGCGGCGGGGGGCAGGAACGACCGCACGGGGAGCCGAGCGACCAGTCGTGCGGCGGGGCCGGCGGCGGCCGCGGCTGGCCGGCGCCGGTGAAGGCGCCCGCCAGCCGATCCCGGGTGGGGATCGGGCGCCTTCGGCGAGAACGACCAGATGCTCACCGCGGCGCTCGTCGAGGTCCCGGTCGAGCACGAAGGCGGCGGGACGGAGCACAATCGACGAAGGGGCCTGCGCCTGCTCCCCCGCCCGTCCCCACACGATGCGGCCCTGGCGCTCGGGAAGCGGACGCTGACCACGACTCGCGCACGCCCGGTGCTCGTTGCCTCGCTGTCCTTGGATGAAGCCGGCCGCGCCGTCAGCGCCGGGGGTCGGCCTGCTCGGCGTGGGCGTCAACGACGCGCTGCAGTGCGGCCGCGATGGCATCCTGCTGGCCGCTCGTGAGGTAGCGGTTGAAGTGGTTGTCGATGCCCGCGAGGTAGACGGGCGCCGCCTTGCGCAGCGCCTGGCGGCCCGCCGCGGTGATCGTGGCCAGCGCCGCCCGGCCGTCAGCCGGGTCGCCGGCTCGCGCGACGAGGCCGTGGTCTTCGAGCTCGGACACGATCCTGCTCACGCGGGTGCGCGACACGACGGTTCGCAGGCCGAGCTCCTGCATTCGCAACTGGCGCCCCGGGGCGGCGTTGAGCTCGAGGAGGACGTCGTACCACGGCAGGGGGATCATCCCGGCGGCGTCGAGATCCCGTTCGATCGCTCGCTGCGCCCGGCTCTGGGCCAGCAGCACGGCCCGCCAGGCCCTCACCCGGTCGTGCTCAGCGTCCACCGCTTCGAGGATATCGCACCGTCAGAGCATTGCGTGCCTCCACACGCTTCTGTTACAGTGCGTGCGTCCGCACACAACATGGGAGGTCGCATGACAGCCATCGCCATTCACGGCACCGAGGTACCGGCGGTCGGAGCTTGGAAGATCGACCCGGCCCACACCGAGGTCGGCTTCGTCGGGCGCCACTTCGGCATCAGCAGGATCCGGGGCCGGTTCGTGGGCGTCGACGGCGGCGTCACGGTCGCCGACGAGCTCAGCCGATCCCACGTCGAGGTGGTCATCGACATGGCCTCGGTGAGCTCAGGCGACACGAGCCGGGACGATCACCTGCGATCGCCCGACTTCTTCGACGTCGAGCGCCACCCCACCGCCACCTACCGCTCGACGGCGCTCGAGGTGGACGGCGCCCGGGGGACGATGCGGGGCGACCTCACCCTCAAGGGCATCACCCGGCCGATCGGGCTCACGGTCGTGTTCCGCGGCCAGACGGTTGACCCCTGGGGCAACGAGCGGGCGGTGTTCAGTGCCAGCGGCACGATCGATCGGGAGGACTGGGGGCTCACCTGGAACATGGTGCTCGAGGCCGGTGGCCTGCTCGTCTCCAAGGAGATCGGCCTGGAGATCGAAGCCGAGCTGGTGCGTCCGCCCGCCGGGGACCCCTGAGGTCGCACTCACCCCGCCGGCGGACAGTTCAGGTTGCCGGCCCTCCCCCCGTGGTCTGGACCGTGCCGGCGGTGCGGAAGCGGCGCCGGTAGTCGTCGAAGTCCCAGGCGGCGAGGAAGCGGTCCATGGCGTCGACCCCGTTGTCGAAGAGGTGCTGGCGCTCGGCCGCGCTCAGGCCGAACTCGATCACGCCGACCTTGCCGGTGTCGACGAGGACCGTGCGTGCGGCCACCCACGGCTGGCGCAAGTAGGTCTGGTCGCGCCCGACGATGATGGTGGTCACCAGCTGCTCCAGGAGTTCCAGCAGCGGGGGTCGCAGGGGCCCCCGCAACTGTCCGAGGAAGGGCACCATGCTGGCGTTGCCGGCGGGCAGGACGGGCGCCAACTTGACACCGAACGTCGGCCAGCGGGGCTCGGCCCCGTCGGTGCGGTCGAAGGCGTCGACCGGGAAGTTCGACAGGACGCCGCCATCGACCAGTGTCGACGTCTGCCCGGACTTGGCGTCGCGCAACCGGACGGGTTCGAAGTACAGCGGGATCGACATCGACGCCCGCACCGCGTCGGCCACCAACTGGTCGTCGGGCGCCAGCCCGTAGTTGCCGTAGTCCCAGGGGAGGCGGATGAGCTCGCCGCGAGTGATGTCGGTGGCCGTCACCATCAGCTTGTAGCACTGCTCGGGGCGCGTGGCGTCCGAGTCGGACCGCCGGAGCTGGCCGAAGTACTCGATCCCGCACACGTCCTTGAGCTGGCGATGGATCCAGTCGCGCAGGTAACTGCCCTCGAAGACGCCGCCGGCCCGGCTGAGCGAGAACAGGGCGCTCGGCACGAACATCCCCGGCAGGCCGCCGAGGCCCCGCCGGTCCGAGATCCGCTTGAAGTCGAGGTCGTCCAGCAAGCCGCGCAGCTGGCGGCCAGTGGCCCCGGCCGCCGTGAAGGCGGCCACGATGGCACCGGCCGAGGTTCCCGCCACCCGCTTGGGGGCGTAGCCGCGCCGCTCCAGGGCCGTGATGGCCCCCACCAGCGCGGTGCCCTTGACCCCGCCGCCTTCGAGCACCAGGTCGGCGGAGAGCGGTTCAGGCATCCCGGCCCCGCTCCCGCCCCGGCCCTCGCCCTCGTCGCACCGCGGCACCCTATTGCGGCCGCCCTCACCGGACCGGGTGGTTTGCGCGTGCGTGACCGTTCGGTTGGGCCGGTCAACAGAACGGGCACATCACGCAGGCGCGAGCCGGCGTGAGCCGCGCCGGACCAGGATGGTGGCGTGGCCACGCCCTCCGACGACCTGCGTGTGGTGCGCCGGCTGGGTGTGCTGGTGGAGTCGATCCACGCCGTCGTGTACTTCGCCCCCGAACCGCAAGCGGCCTACGCCGCGCTCGGGCTGCGGGGCTACTGGCGGGGCTACTTCGCCAGCCGGGCGTCCGCCCTCGGGCCGGTGGGGCCGCACCTCGTCACCGCCCTTTTCGGCGGCTTCGCACCCGCCATGGTGGCGCGCGCCCTCCCCGACGTGTGGAGCGTCGCCTCGCCCGACCGGGTGCAGGCGGCCCGGCGGTCGGGAGCCACGGCGGCCCTGCGTCGCCTGCTCGGTGAGGGCCACGACGAGATTGTCTCCGCGGCGGCCGAGTTGACCGGGTGCTGTGTGCGGGCGTTGCCGCTGCCGGGCCGGCCGATGGCGGCGGCGCACGCCGGCCTGGCCCGTCCCGACGAACCGTTGGCGGCCCTGTGGCACGACTGCACCGTCTTGCGCGAGTACCGGGGTGACGGCCACCTGGCCGCCGTCGCCCTCGCCGGCCTGGTGTGGCCCGAGCCCCACCTGTTGCAGGGCGAACGGGTCGACGCGCGCCAGCAGGAGCTGCGGGGCTGGGACGACGAGTCGTGGCAGCGGGCGCGCGCCCGCATGCGCGGACGTGACCGGGCCGAGGTGGAGGACGTGACCGACCGCCTGGCCGCCCCGGCGTTCGCCGCGCTCACCGCTTCCGAGCGGTTGGAGTTGGCGGCGACCCTCGAGCCGCTGGCCCAGGCCGTGCGGGCCGAGCTGCCGTACCCCAACGCCATGGGGCTGCCCCCGCTCACGTGAGCGGCACGCGCGACACGAGCTCCAACCGGCAATTCTCCCGGTAGACGACGCCACCGATGGGCGAGGGCGAGCGCGACTCCTTCTGGACGGTCACCTCCACCGGGAGGCCATCAGCGGCGACGTACCAATCGACGACGGTGTGCTCCCAGTAGTCGTCGTTGTCGTCCACCGCCAGCTGCACGTGGCGGACCGGGATGGTGGCGCCGTCGACGGTGCGGGTGGCCGGCTCGAGCACCTGCCACACCGGCGACCAGGGGTCGTCCCCGAGCATGCACGAGGGCCGCGTGGTCGCGGGCGTCGCATGCAAGGAGACGACCAGCACGGGTTGGTCGCACACCACGGCTTCGGCGTCGGGTGTGCCGAAGA
>JBIOZN010000431.1:0-3121 GCA_044871175.1 Acidimicrobiales bacterium
CAACCCTCCTGACCGAACTCTGGCTCAGGGGGTTGCAGGTTCGAGCCCTGCCCCGCCAGCTCGCTGCTCAAAGGACGCCCCGAACGGGTCACCGCGCTACCGCTCCTGCCTCGCCACGCCAGTTCCCGATCGCGAGCCTGGCTAGGCACCGTGGGTCTCGTGCCAGCGTTCGAGCGCGAGGCGATTCCCGCCGCCGTGGGGGTGGTCGGGCTGGTTGAAGGGCCCGACGAGGGGGTTCGTGCCCGAGAAGAGCCCGTCGGGATTGGGGTACCAGAGCCAGACGTGCATCGTGACCAGCGGCGGGTGCCAGAAGACGAAGGGTGAACCGGTGCCGGGGCTCGCCGGTGTGCAGGATGCCTCGGTATCGGCGAAGACGAAGCTGCCGTCGTCGTAGTGGCAGGCGGCGCCGAACGATCCGTACGTGGCGCCAGGGAGGGGGGGCGCGGCCGGCGTCTCGGGGAAGATCCATTCGAGCGCGCCCAACTGCCAGCCGCCACCGTCGTGGAGGTACACGAGGATGGGCGGCTTCGCCACGTCGAAGCCCTCAATGGTGGGGTTCAGGAAGTGGTAGCCCATGCCGGGCATCATCGGCGTGATGATCCGGTAACCATCGGCCTTGGCCGCCTCGAGATCGGTCGCGTAGCGAGCGGTGGCGGCGCGTGCGCCCGCCAGCTGAGCCGCTTCCGAGGCGTCAGGCACGCTGCTCGCCGGTGGTGCCGTGTCCGGCGGGGCAGTTGCCGGTGGCACGGTTGCCGGCGGCACGGTTGCCGGCGGCGATGACGACTCCGGCGAGGCACAGCCTGCGGCGATCAGCCCGAGCGCCGCCGCGGCGATGGCGACGGTGATCGAGGGGATCCGGCGTCGGTGGATAGGGATGGGTACGGCGGGTCCGTTCGTTGTCATGGCGCCGGGGCCGTCAGCCGTAGAAGTACGGGTCGAGCGTGCGCACCTCGGTGATGGCGTCGACCGGGAGCGCGTTGGCGCCCGCGACCTGACGGATCGCTTCGGGGCTGGGCGCGTCATAGATGCAGTAGGTCTGATGGCCATCGGGCGTGACGTAGGAGTGGATCCACGTCACGCCCTGCTCGGCGTTGTTGGTCACCACACCGGCGACCAGCTCTCGCCCGGTGTCATCGACGGGGATCTGCAGGGCCTCCGGAAAGCTTCGCTCGACCAGATATCGGGGCATGTCGTCCTCCTCGCAACGGTTTGTCGGTTGGAGGTCGACGGTAGGAACTTCGCCCCGATCCTCACATCGGGGGGCGCTCCCTATCTTGGGCGGCTCGTCTCCCCATATTGGATCCCGAGGCGGGCGGCCTGGCGGGCGGCGGCCTGCCGGTTGGAGACGCCGAGCTTGGCCAGCACGGTCGAGACATGGTGGTCGACCGTCTTGGGCGACACCACCAGCCGCCCGGCGATCTCCGCGTTGCGCAGACCGTCGGCCAGCAACGCCAACACCTCCAACTCACGCGCCGTGAGCCCGGCCGGGTTGGTTTGCGTGAGCGGCCGTGGCCCCCGAGGGATCCGCCGCGCGCCCAGGGCGCGCAGCCGGGCCGACGTCCGTGCCGCTCCGGGACGGGCCCCGAGCGACTGGAACAGGGCAAGGGCCTCCCGCAGGTGCCCCTCGTCGTCGCTGTCGGCCAGCGCCAGCGCCTGCTGGTACGGACAGCCGAGAGCCGCCCACGCCGCCGCCGCCTCGGCGACCCGGCCGTCCATGTGCAAGGCGTACGGCTCGGCGCACCCCTCCGGACGCTCCTCGACGCCGGTCGCCTTCCATGTCCAGAACGCCAGCTCGCCCCGCCACCAGGCGCTGGCATGCTCGAGGGCGACAGCGAGGCCGGCACGCGCTTCGGCCTCGGTGGTCGTGTTGTCGTCGGCCAACCATGCGGCCTCGGCGCGCGCCGCCCGCAGCGCGCACACGACGAGCAGATCGTTCTGCGGAATGGCCAGGTCGCGCGCGGCGTCGAGCAGCTCCCACGGATCCGGGTCACCGCGACGGGCGCGGAGCCGACCGAGGATCGTCAGCGCCTGCACGCGAAACGTGTTGGCACCGAGGCCCCACCGCTCGATCGCCGCGAGGGCGACGTCGGCGGCCTCTTGCCAGCGCCCTTGCTCCAGGGCCACCTCGGCCTGATAGCTGAGGGCACCGTTTCGGTACAGGTCGAGGTCGTGGTCGGCCGTGTACTGGAGGGCGTCGGCCAGGTGGCGCTCGGCCACCGAGTACCGCCGGGTGTGCCGGGCCTCACCCAGCAGGTTCAGCAGCGCCCGACCGACATCGTTGTCGAACCCGGCGGCACGCGCCCGACGGAGGCTCTCCTCGAGCAGGGCCCAGCCCCGGTCATCGTCCATGCACGCCTGGGCGGTGCCGATCGTATTGAGCGCGTGGACGACCGTCTGCTCCTCGCCGAGCTGCTCACCCAGCTCGACCGCCCGCTGCCCGACGGCCACCGCAACGCGGTGATCGTGCCCGCCCACCATCACGAGCTGGGCCAACGTGGCGTAGGCCCGCGCCAGCTCGGCACCAGGCGGCATCCCTTCGAGCAGTTCAACGGCCTCGGAGGCGAGATCCCGGGCGCGGTCACCCTCACCGGCGCACCACCACAGGTAGGCCAACGCCCGCATGCCGTCGCCCGCACCGCGGACGTCACCGACCCGCTTCCAGCACGCCAACGCCTGCTCCTGCGAAGCGATGGCGGCGGCGATCTCGCCGGTGAGGAAGCACTCACCCGAGTGGCCCTCCAGCAGCCGGGCGCGGGCCCCGTCATCGAGACGATCGGCGTACGGCAGCGTGCTCTGATAGAGCGCCGCGGCCTCGCCGTGCGCGCCCAGGCCGGCGGCGCGCCGGGCCGCGGCCGGCGCGAACTCGAGGACGGCGGCGCCGTCGCCGGCGGCGGCCGCGTGCTGGGCGAGTCGGGCCGGGTCGACGTCATCCGGCGCGGCCCGCCACACCTCGAGGGCGCGGTGCTCGAGCTCGACGCGGCTCGAACCGCTCAGGCCGTCGAGCACGGCGCGGCGGGCCAGTTCATGGCGGAAGCCGAGCGTCGGCCCCACCGGTACGAGCATCCCGTGCGCGACGCACTCGTCGAGGGCGTGCTGATGGGCGCCCGCGACGGCCAGGAGC
>JBIOZN010000432.1:0-3814 GCA_044871175.1 Acidimicrobiales bacterium
CACGTCGAGTCGCTGTGAGGGAAGTCGTTGGCCCACAGCAGGCGGCGCCAGTTCATGTGGTCGGCGAAGCGGAACGCCGTCCAGTCGTCCTGGAACGTCACGTAGATGTTGTCGGCGAAGTACTCGCTCGGCATCCGGGACAGCTCCTGGCCGGCCGGCAGCCAGTACCGGTGGCGCTTGTAGGCGTGGTCCATGCGGTACATGAAGTGGGGCACCCAGCCGGCGTCGGCCTCGACGCACACGACCCGAAGGCCCGGGTGACGCTCGAACACGCCGCCCAGCACGAGCATCCCCATCACGTCCTGGCAGCCCCGCACGACCGCCAGGAACGAGTTCATCTTCGGCCCCCGGGTTCGCTCCGATCGAGTGGTGAGGATGTGGAAGCTGAGGGGCAGCCCGATGTCGACCGCCGCCGCCCAGAACTCGTCGTACGACGGGTCGTCGTAGTCCTGCTCGCTGGCCGGCAGCCCGGGCATCATCACGCCCCGCAGCCCGGCCGCCTTGATGGCCTCGAGGTCGGCGATCCCCTCGGCGGGTGAGCGCATGGCCGTCTGCCCCACACCCAGCAGCCGCCGCGGCTCGAACGAGCAGTACTGCGCGATCCAGCGGTTGTAGGCCTGGAAGCAGGCGTGCTTGTAGTCACCGTCGCGGTGGTTGCACAGCACCATGCCCACGGTGGGGTAGATGACCTCGGCCGCCACCCCGTCGCGGTCCTGGTCGGCCAGCCGGGCGGTGGGGTCCCAGCCGCCGCGGTGGAGGTCGGCGAAGTGGTCGCCGGTCTCCCGGATCTTCTCCGGCGGCTTGCCGGCGGCGGCTGCCGTGCCCAGCACGATCGGCCGCTTGAACCCGTCGACCTCGAACACGTCGCCCAGCTCGCCGGCGTCGACCAGTCGGGGCGCCCGGTCCCGGAAGGCGGGATCGATGAAGTCGACGTAGGTCTCGCCCGGCTCGGTGACGTGGGAGTCGGCGGAGATGACGGGGTGGGACACGGCGGGACCTCCTACGCAGCCGGGACAGGGGCGGGTTGGGCGCCGCGCACGAGGCGGCCGGGCAGGGCGCCCGTGGGTTCGCCGTCGGCGTACACCTCCTGACCGGCCACGAAGGTGTGCCGGTAGCCGTCGACCTCCTGTAGCAGGCGCTTGCCGCCGGCAGGCAGGTCGAAGGCGAGGCGGGGCGGGTGCAGGCGCAGCCCGTCGAAGTCGATGACATTGAAGTCGGCGCGGTAGCCGGGGGCGAGCACGCCCCGGTCGAGCAGGCCGACGGTGCGGGCCGTCTCCCGGCACTGCCCTCGCACCACGAAGGCGAGGTCGAGGCGCTCGCCCCGGTCGCGATCGCGGCACCAATGGGTGAGCAGCGTGGTGGGGAAGCTGGCGTCGCAGATCGTGCCGACATGGGCGCCGCCGTCGGACAACCCGGGCACGGTCAGCGGGTGCACCAGCAGCTCGCGGGCGGCGTCGAGGTTGCCCCCGGGGTAGTTGAGGATGGGGCTGTACAGCAGCGCCCGGCCCTCGTCGCCCAAGACGAGGTCGTAGGCCAGCTCGGCCGGGGAGCATCCGGCGCGCGCCGCCTCGGCGGCGACGCTGGCCTCGGGCGGCGGCTCGTAGTCGGGCGGGTCGCCGAGGGCGAAGAGGCGCTCGAAGCCGCCTTCGAACGGCAGCTGGTGGTCGGGCCACTCCTCGAGGATCGCCCGCCGGCGCGCCGGCTCGCGGAGGGCCAGCAGGCGCTCGGGCAAGGACAGGTCGGCGACGACCTTGTACGACGGGCACCGGGAGAACGGGTTCAGGGTCGCCTGCAGCCCGAGCAGCACCCCGATGCCCCGTGCCGGCACCTGGGCCCGCACCTCGAGGCCCTCGGCGTGCATGGCCTCGATGGCGGCGAGCAGCCGGCGGTGATGGTGGCCGCTCCGGGGACCGGCGGCCAGCGAGATCGACAGCGGGCGGCCGCTGGTGGCCGCCATGGCCTGCAGGGTGGCGATCTCGTCGTCGACGTCGATGAAGTCGGAGACGACCTGCAGCACCCCGGCGCCCAGCCGGCCGAGGGCGGCGGCGATGCCGACCAACTCGGCCTGCCCGGCGGTGAGCGACGGGGTCGGCTCGCCCCGGCTCGAGCGGTGGTTGCGGGTGCGGGACGTGGTGAAGCCCAGGGCGCCGGCGGCCACGCCCTCGGCGGCCAGGCGGCCCATGGTGGCGATCTCGTCGTCGTCGGGCCGGGCCGTGTGGTCGGCCCCCCTCTCGCCCATGGCGTGCAGGCGCAGGGCGGCGTGGGGCACCTGGGCGGCCAGGTCGATGTCGTGCGGCCGCGCGTCGAGGGCGTCGAGGTACTGCCCGAAGCTCTGCCACGTCCACGCCAGGCCCTCGTGGAGGGCGGTGCCGGGGATGTCCTCCACGCCCTCCATCAGCTCGATGAGGCGCTCCCGGTCGCCCGGGCGGACAGGGGCGAAGCCGACGCCGCAGTTGCCCATGAGGACGGTGGTGACCCCGTGCCACGACGAGGGGAGCAGACGGCTGTCCCAGGTGGCCTGGCCGTCGTAGTGGCAGTGGATGTCGACGAAGCCGGGGGTCACGAGCAGCCCGTCGGCTTCGATCTCCCGGTGGCCGCGGCCGGTCACCTGGCCCACGGCGCGGATGTGCCCGTCGTGGACGGCGACGTCGGCCGTGCGCCCCGGGGCGCCAGTGCCGTCCACCACCGTCCCGCCCCGGATGACGAGGTCGTGCTCGGCCATAACCCCCGTGCTCCCTCTGCTCGGCTGCTCCGGTTCTAGCAGCCGAGCGCCCTACGGGCCCAAGGCGGCTCAGGCCGCGATCGGGTCGAGGAAGCTGGCGGGGACGACGCCGAGGGCGCAGAGCGCGTCGAGCTCGTCTTCGAAGATGTGGGCGTTGGCCTCGTACACCTGATGAGCCTGCCGGCGGCGGCCGGCCAGCTCGGACGCGTCGAGAAGCCGACCGGTCAGGCTGTCGATCCACTGGGTCATTCGCATCTCGAACCCCTCCCTTGTGGGGCCTGCGCTTCTCGCTGGTGTGGTCATCGTGCTCCGGCTTCCTTGAAGAACGCTTGTGTCCCGCTTGACACGCCCGGTGGTGGCGGCGCCCGGAAGGTGTTCGAGTACGCAGGCCGGTACGGATCTTGGAATCTCCGTAGCCGTGGGGCGGGTGGGAGCGCCTCTGTCCTCGCCGTACGGCCGCTCGGCCGTGCGCCACCCCTGCAACCCCCCCCGCAACCTCTTGGAAAGGGAACCTCATGATCCATCAACGCCTCCGCCGGGCATGGGTACTGCTGCTCACCGGCCTGGCCGTGCTCGGCGCCACCATCTTCGCCACCGCCAGCCTGGCCAGTGCGGCCCCGGCCCCGCCGACCCCGGGTGACTGTCCGTCGGTCCGGGTGGACTCGGTCGAGCTCGTCCGCACCACCAGCGGCCCCGGCCTCCTCGTCAAGGGCGTCAAGGCCCACGCCGACACTCGCGTCCACCTGGTGGCCGAGGATGTCGACTTCATCCAGCCGCCCGACTACTGGACCTACTTCGTGCTCGGGTGCGGCGGCACCGGTCCGGTCGTGAAGACGCCGTTCACCCAGACGTTCGGCCTGGATGGCCCTCGCGGCAAGTGCGGGATCGCCATCCCGCCGTTCTTCATCGACGTCGGCGCCAACCCGGAGATCTGCCCGCCCACGATCTGACCCCCGGCCTCACGTCCGCCCGACAGTGGCCAGTCCCGGTCGGGAGACGACCGGAACTGGCCACAGTCGCGCCGTGCGGACGCCGGTCACCCGCAGGCGCGACCTCGCCCGTCGGGCAGGACGGTGAGGCGCAGGGGGCCGC
>JBIOZN010000433.1:0-2329 GCA_044871175.1 Acidimicrobiales bacterium
AGGGCCAGCTCCTTGGCCCGGTGCAGGCCGATGAGGCGGGGCAGCAGCCACGTGCCGCCGAAGTCGACCGACAGGCCGCGCTTGGCGAAGATCTGCGAGAACCGGGCGTCGTCGGCGGCGACGATGAGGTCGCAGCCAAGGGCCAGGTTCATGCCGGCTCCGGCGGCGACACCACCAACCTTGGCGATGATGGGCTGGGGGATCCGGGCCAGGGCGAGAGCGACGTCGCCGACATGGCGCATGGCGTAGAAGCCGTGGCGCTCGTTGCCCGGTCGCCCGCCGCTGAGATCGGCACCGGAGCAGAAGGCCCCGCCCGCCCCGGTGATCACGACCACGCGGTCGTCGCCGGACGCGGCGATGGCCCGGAACTCGGCCAGGAGCTCGTCCCACATGGCCGCGTTCAGCGCGTTCTTCTTCTCGGGCCGGTTGAGGGTGATGGTGACGATCCCTCCCGACCGGTCGATGAGGATCGTCTCGTACCCGGTGTCGGTCATCGGCTCGAAGTTACCGCTCGGGCCCGATACTGGTCGGGCATGGGCTTCAACCCGTTCCGCCCTTCCCACCGGTCGACCTTCGACTACGCCCTGGTGGGCGTCGCCCTCGTCGTCGTCGCCGCCCTGGTGCTCTGGGCGCTCTTCGGCTGACGATCCGATGAACAGCAACGACGCCCCGGTCGAGGTCCGCCGGGTCCAGCCCTATCAAGCCGCGAAGTCGTACGTGTGCCCGGGCTGCCTGGGCGACATCCCGCCCGGCCTCGGCCACCTCGTCGTCGTGCCCGTCGACCAACCCGACCAACGCCGGCACTGGCACCACGCCTGCTGGACCCACCGCCAGCGCCGCCGCCCCGGCCGCGTCCGTTGACCCTGGGACCCGACGGCACCCGCGCCGCTCTGCGCTGGCGTTCGTGACAAGAGATCTCTCGGTCACCGGTTCTGGTCAGCGAGCCGGCCGTTCTGCCACAACGCGACGAGGGCGCGCCAGAGCCGCGCGCCCACCGGCGCGGGTCGCTCAGAACGCCGCTTCCCGCACCTCGACGTGCACGCCGGCGAGGACGGCGGCCACGTCGAAGCGCACCTCCCGCGGCCGCTGGCCCGGCGCCCGAGCCTGGATCCACGCCGCCGCGCTGCGCCGCAGCCGCCGCTGCTTGACCGCCGTCACCGCCTCGAACGGCGAGCCGTAGCGCTCGTCGAAGCGCGCCTTCACCTCGCAGAACACCACGGTGCCGTCGCGCCCGACCACGACGTCGAGCTCGCCCTCGGGGCAGCGCCAGTTGCGATCGAGCACCGCCCACCCCCGTTCGGCGTACCAGCGCGCCACCAATGCCTCACCATGGGCGCCGGGCGCCCGCCGTCCCTGGCTCACCCGCCCGACGCTACCGGCCGGAAGCTACAGCTCGGCCGGGGGCAACTCCTCGACGTTCACGTCCTTGAACGTCACCACCCGCACGGAGGGCACGAACCGGCTGCGCCGGTACATGTCCCACACCCAGGCGTCGCCCAGCACGACCTCCACCATCGGACGCGCCCCGTCGGCCAGAACCCGCACGTCGACCTCGTTGGCCAGGTAGAACCGGCGCTCGGTCTCCACCGCGTACCGGAACATGGGAGTGACGTCCTGGTACTCCTGGGCCAGCTGCAGCTCGCGATCGGCCTCGAAGTTCTCGAGGTCGTCAGCGCTCACAGGAACACCGGCTCACGCGTAGGTGCGCTTCTCCTTGATCTTGGCCGCCTTCCCGACGCGGCCCCGCAGGTAGTACAGCTTGGCCCGCCGCACGTCGCCGCGGGTAACGACTTCGAGGCGGGCGATGATCGGCGAGTGGAGCGGGAAGATGCGCTCGACGCCCACCTGGAAGCTGACCTTGCGAACGGTGAACGTCTCCTGCAGCCCGGAGCCCTGCCGGGCGATGACGTGGCCCTGGAACACCTGGATGCGCTCGCGGCTGCCCTCCACCACCCGGACATGCACCTTCACGAGGTCGCCGGGCGCAAAGTGGGGGATGTCGGTCCGGAGGCTGCCGGCGTCGACGAGATCGGTGGGCTTCATGGGACGCGCGGCTCCGGATCGCTCGGCGAGGCGAGGGGGGACGCGCCAGGATAGGCCACCGGTGGGAACGCGGCCAACAGGTCGCGCTCGGCCTCGGTCACACCACCCCGGGCGGCCACCAGGTCAGGGCGCTCGGCCAGGGTGCGGTGGAGGGCCTGGGCGTGCCGCCAGCGGGCGATCAGGGCGTGGTCGCCCGAGCGCAGCACGGAGGGCACCGCCCAGCCGCGGAACTCGGCCGGCCGGGTGTACTGCGGGTGCTCGAGCAGCCCGGCGCCGCCGAAGCTCT
>JBIOZN010000434.1:0-2416 GCA_044871175.1 Acidimicrobiales bacterium
CGCCGTGGTCGGCCGCCGGATGGTCGACGGCGAGATCGAGGAGATCGTCCCGCCGCGCAACCCGCTCGACGTGCTGGCCCAGCAGATCGTGGCGGCCGCCGCCATGGACGAGTGGTCGGTGCCCGAGCTGGCGGCGCTCGTGCGCCGCTGTGCCGGCTACGCCGAGCTCAGCGACGACGTGCTCACCGCCGTGCTCGACCTGCTCGCCGGTCGCTACCCGTCGGAGGAGTTCGGCGAGCTGCGCCCCCGCATCGTCTGGGACCGGGTGGGCGAGCGGATCAGGGGGCGCGACGGCGCCAAGCGCCTGGCGGTCACGTCCGGGGGCACCATCCCCGACCGTGGCCTGTTCGGGGTGTTCCTGCCCGATGGCACTCGGGTCGGCGAGCTCGACGAGGAGATGGTGTACGAATCGCGGCCCGGCGAGACGTTCCTGCTCGGGGCGTCCACCTGGCGCATCGAGGACATCACGTTCGAGCGCGTGGTCGTGTCGCCCGCGCCGGGCGAGCCGGGCAAGATGCCGTTCTGGCACGGCGATCGCCGCGGTCGGCCCCTCGAGCTCGGACGGGCGTTGGGCGCCTTTGTCCGCTCCATCCGGGCGATGGACCCGGTGGCGGCAGTGGGCGAGCTGCGCGCCGGCTACGGGCTGGACGCCCTGGCTGCCACCAACGTCGTCGCCTTCCTCGGCGAGCAGGCCGAGGCGGCCGGCGCCGTGCCCGACGACCGCACGGTGGTGGTCGAGCGGTTCCGAGACGAGATCGGCGATTGGCGGGTCTGCGTCCTCACGCCTTTCGGCACGCCGGTCCACGCCCCGTGGGCGCTGGCCATCGAGCAGCGCCTGAACGAGCGCCACGGGCTGCCGGTCGAGACCATGTGGAGCGACGACGGCATCGTCATCCGCCTGCCCGAGGCGGTCGACGAGCTGCCCGTCGACGACCTGCTCATCGACCCCGACGAGATCGCAGAGCTGGTGGTGTCGGCGCTGCCGGGCACGGCCCTGTTCGCGGCCCGTTTCCGGGAGGCGGCCGCCCGGGCGCTGCTGTTGCCCCGCCGCCGCCCCGACCAGCGCACTCCGCTGTGGCAGCAGCGCCAGCGGGCGGCGGATCTGCTGGCCGTGGCGGCCAAGTACCCCGGCTTCCCGATCCTGCTCGAGACCAGCCGGGAGGTGCTGCAGGACGTCTTCGACGTGCCCGGTCTCGCGTCGGTGCTGCGCGATCTGCGCAGCCGGGCCGTCCGCCTGGTCAGCGTCGACACCCAGAAGGCATCACCGTTCGCCCAGAGCCTGTTGTTCAACTGGATCGCCGCCTACATGTACGAAGGCGACGCGCCGCTCGCCGAGCGCCGGGCCGCCGCCCTGGCCCTCGACCGCGACCTGCTGCGGGAACTGCTCGGCGCCGAAGAGTTGCGCGAGCTGATCGATCCCGAGGTGCTGGCCGACCTCGAGCTCGAGCTGCAGCACCTCACCGAGGGGCGCCGCGCCCGTACCGTCGACGAGGCCCACGACCTGCTGCGTCGGCTGGGCGACCTGTCGACGGCCGAGCTCGACGTGCGCTGCGAGCCGCGGGCCACACCGGACGAAGGGGCCGAGGGTGCCCGGGGTGCCGGGGGTGCCGGGGGTGCCGGGGGTGCCGAGGCGTGGGCCCGCCAACTGGTCGCCGAACGGCGGGCCATCGCCGTGCGCGTGGCCGGCGAGGCGCGCTACGCCGCCGCCGAGGACGCCGCCCGCCTGCGGGATGCGTTGGGGGTGGCCCTGCCGGTCGGCCTGCCGGCGGCCTTCACGGATCCGGTGCCCCGCCCGCTCGAAGAGCTCGTGGCCCGGTACGCGCGCACCCACGGCCCCTTCCTGGGGGCCGACGTGGCCCGCCGGCTGGGCGCCTCGGCCGAACGGGTCGCCGGCGCTCTCGCCGCCCTGGCCGACGAAGGCCGGGTGGTGCGGGGCGAGTTCCGTCCCGACGGGACCAGCCGGGAATGGGTCGACGCCGAGGTGCTGCGGATGCTGCGGCGGCGCTCCCTGGCGGCGCTGCGCAGGGAGGTCGAGCCGGTCGAGCCCGCCACCTACGCCCGGTTCCTGCCCGAGTGGCAGGGGATGCAGCGGCGGGGCGTCGACGCCCTGGTGGAGGCGATCGGGGTGTTGCAGGGCGCGGCCATCCCCGCCAGCTCCCTCGAGGCCGACGTGCTGGCGGCCCGGGTCGGGGGCTACCGGCCCGCCGATCTCGACGCCCTGTGCGCCAGCGGCGATGTCGTGTGGGTGGGCGCCGGGGCCATCGGCGCGTCCGACGGGCGGGTGCGCCTCTACTTCCGTGACCAGGTGGCCCTGTTGGTGGCTGCCGTCGAGCGACCCGACCCGCCGGACGGGGTGGTCCACGGGGCGCTGCGCCAGCACCTGGCGGCGCGGGGGGCCTGCTTCTGGAACGACGTG
>JBIOZN010000435.1:0-10796 GCA_044871175.1 Acidimicrobiales bacterium
CCCCCCCCCCCCGCTCGCCCACCTCGGTGTCGAGCCCCCCCGGCAGCTCGGCCACGAAGCCGTCGGCCTGGGCCACGGCCAACGCCGCCCACACGGCGGCGGGGTCGAGGTCGAAACCCAGCGTGACGTTCTCGCCCACGCTGGCGGCGAACAGGAAGGGCTCCTGGAACACCAGGCACCGCGGGCCGCCGACCACGCCGACGGTGCCTCGCCCCGCCCCCAGCAGCCCGGCCACGACCCGCAGGAGCGTGCTCTTGCCCCCGCCCGTGGGGCCCACCACGGCCACGGTGCGGCCCTCGGCGACCTGGAGGTCGACACCGTCGAGCACCCGCCGGTGGTCGCCGGCGTAGGCGAGGTCGACGCCCTGCAGGTCGACGGCCAGCCCGGGGCGGGCGGCGACCAGGGCCGCCGCCGGGTCGGCGGCCAGCGGCTGGCGCAGGACGTCCTGCAGCCGGTCGTAGCCCGCCAGCGATCGGGGCAGGTCACCCAGGACGTAGCCGATCATCCGCAGGGGCCACACCAGCAGCGAGAACAGGAACACGAAGCTGGTCACGTCGCCCACGGTCACCGCCCCGCTGCGCAGGCGCAGCGCGCCGACGATGACGAGGCCGACGTTGGCCAGCGCCGGCAGGCCCTCGAGCAGGCTCTCGAAGTTGGCCCGCAGCACGGCGACGTGCACCTTGGCGTCGCGCAGCTCGGCCGCCGCCCCGTCGAGGCGGGCCGACTCGGCCGCCTCGGCCCCCAGCGCCTTGACGACGAGGGCGCCGTCGACGCTCTCGTGCACCACCGTGGACACCGCCCCCAGGCGATCCTGGGCCTGCTCGGCCGGGTCGCTCACATGGTGCTGGTACACGACGTTCAGCCCCACCACCACCGGGAACAGGGCGACGGCTACGCCACCGAGGACGGGGTCGATGGCCAGCATCCAGCCGGCCGAGATGAGGATGAGCAGGGCGACACCGGTGGCGTAGGGCGTGGGCGCCAGCACCTCGGTGGCGGCGGCGGCATCGACGCCGACGTGGCCCACGAGCTCGCCCGTGGACTGGTCGGCGTGCCACGCCAGGGGCTGGGCCTGGTAGCGGTCGGTGACCTGGATGGCCAGCGTCGCCTGGATGCGGTACATGGCCCGGGTGGCGCACACCCGCCGGAGCACGACCCCCGCGGCCCGGACCACCCCGATGCCCACCACCAGGCCGATGCCGGCCAGCACCGTCCCGGCGGCCACGCCGCCGTCGTCCTCGAATGTGGGCACCACCACGCGGTCGATGAGGAAGCGCAACGCCGCCGACGACGCGACCGTGGCGGTGGCGTAGATGGCGGCGCCGACCACGGCCAGGGCGAAGGGCCGGGGGTGCAGCGCCACCTGGGCGGCGATCATGCGCACGCCCCGCCCGAACCGGGCGCGCCGGTGGGCGGGCGCGCCGAGGTCGGCGGTCGAGGCGGAGCTCATCCGGTCAGTTGTACCAACTCAATCCCGCGATCCACCGGGGGAAGCGGCGCCGCCCCCGGCACCGTCACCTCTGGCAGCATCGGGGGTCGTGCCGTCCACGCTGCGCCGCCCCCGCCCGCTCAAGCTGGTGCTGGCGGGCATCATCGTCGCCCTGGCGGCCATGTGGGTGTACGCCCTGGCCTTCGCGCCCAAACGCTTCCTACTCGCCATCGGCGACGAGGACTGGGTGGCTCAGGCCGAGGCCCGCTGCGCAAACGCCCAGGCGGCCATCGACGCCCTCCCGCCGGCGGAGCGCTTCGCCGACATCCAGCCCCGGGTCGAGGCGCTGCGCCAGCGGGCCGACGTGCTCGACCAGGCCAACGCCATGGTGGACGACCTGATCGCCGGTCTCCGCGCCCTGGCGCCGCCGGACAACACCAAGGGGGCGACCCTGGTCGAGCGCTGGCTGGCCGACTGGGACACCTACGCCGGCGACCGGCGGGCCCAGGCCGACCGCTGGCGCGCCGGCGTCGACGACCCCTTCGAGGTGGCCGCCGACTCCAGCGGGACGCCCATCACCGAGTTCATGGACGCCTTCGCCGACGGCAACCACATGCCCTCCTGCGCGGTGCCCGGCGACGTCTGACGCAACGTCTGGCGGCGACGTCGCCGGCGCAGCGGCCGCAGTGCTCAGCCCCGGGCCCGGTTCTGCCCGCGAACCAGCCCGAAGGCGGTGCGAGTGAGGGTGTCCTCGATACCCACGAACCCCTCGCCCGGGTTGAAGACGTTCTCGCCGAAGTCGACGTCGCTGTCGTCGGCCGTGCCCCCGATGCCGTCGGGGCCCACGCCGAACATGGCGGCGAAGTTCCCGCCCTGGTCCATCAGGTTGGGTGACCCGTCGAACTGGTCGACGTGCCAGTTGCCGAGGAAGTGGCCGGCCTCGTGCGAGACCACGTTGCCGATGGCCTGCCCGATGAACGTGACCCGGTCGCTGTTCGGGGCGAGGTAGGTGTTGAGCGACGCTTCGGGGTACATCTCCGGAGGCCCGCTGAGCACGTCGAGCAGGACGAGACCAGTCTCTTCGTGCCCGAAGTTGCCGGGGTCGACGGACTGGGCGATGCCGACGGTGTACACGCCGGATTCCTCGATCGTGCCGCCCACGATGATGCGGCTGACGTTGGGCTGCCCGAAGGGATCGCGGTGGTCACGGCTGTTGCGCAGGCGGACGGCGAAGTTGGGGTTGCCGCCGCGGGCCTGCAGGTCGCGCCGCAGGTTCTCCTCCACCGTGGCGAGGATGACGTCCTCCAACCGGCGTTCCTGACGGGGGGCGAGCCCCCAGCCGGCGAGGAACGACGACAGCGGTGACAGCTGCACCACGCCCGGACCGCCGAAGATGCCGGTGTTGACGCGCGCACCGTCGAAGTCGACGAACAGGGTCTGCACGGCGTCGCGCTGCTGGTGCTCCTCGGGCCGGTAGGCCTCGAGGGTGACCTCATAGGCTCCCGGGCGTCCGACGACCGCGAGCGCGTGGAGGCCCTCGACGTCGACGACGTGGTCGAGAGTGGCGTTCCCGCCCCCGGGCAACGGCGACTGCTGCGGGTAGGCGGCGCTGGCGTCCTGCGCCGACCCCATCACCTGCTGGCCGTCGGGCGCGAAGAGCCCGAGCACGAGCCCTGACCCGGTGACGGTCGCGCCGAGCACGTCCCCCGGCCTCCCCGCGAAGGCGTAGTAGTCGACGTCGGCGGTGTCGACGCCGATCGTCACGCGGTAGCTGCCCTCGCTCCCGGCGCCAATGCCGCTGGCCGGGTCGAAGGGGTCGAAGGGGAACGTGGGGAAGCCCGCCACCATGACGTAGTAGTCGCCGTCGGCCGGGAAGCTGAAGGCCAGCAAGCTGTCGGTCGTCTCCCCGTCGTCGTCGGCCGCGGCCAGCGGCGTGCCCTGGGCGTCCCACACCAGCAGCACAGAGTCGAGATCGGAGGCGGGCGTGTCGACGTCGGCCAGCAGGAGCTGGCCGGCGCGCATGTCGCGCAGCCGGAAGAAGTCGAGGTCACCCGTGCCCGTACCGGTGCTGCCGTGGGGGCCGTCGCCGATGGCGGCGTCGGTGACGACCGCACCGGCGCCGGTGATGCCGGTGTCGGTGGCGAGCGGGATGGCCCCGTCGTCCTCGACCGTGGAGAGGGCGACGGGCGCGGCGGGTGGCGCACTCGCGCCGGCGATCCGCGCCGCCCGGTTCTGGCGCCGACCGGTGCCGAAGCCGTCGACCAGCTCGGCCGCACCCTGGCTGTCGTTGCTCCCGGACGTGCCGGGCGCTTCGGCTTCGTGATGGACGAGGGGGTGCGAGGGCACCGGGCGGTGAGCGGCGCGCGCCGCCGCCTGCGCCTCGCCCACCGCCGACCAGTACGACCAGTCGATGGTGGCGGGGTCGGGAACGAGAGAGAGGTACGGGTTCACCGCCGCCGCCGCCGTGCCCGTGTCGGTCGCCGGCGCCGCCGCCCCCGTCGGTAGGGCGCCGTCAGGGACCTGCTTGGGCACCTGCTGGAGCCCGAGCGCCGCCCACTCGGCCGGGCTCGTGGGCACCGGTCCGGGCGGATCGTCGGCCTGGCGGCCCTCCGCCGCCACCGGAAGGGCCAGGATCGTCGCCAGGGTGACGACGACACCGGCGCGGATGCCGTAGATCGCGCGCATTTACCTCTCCTGTCCACTGGCGCACCGTCAGCGCCATCCTTCGAGAGGCTGAGCGCGCGCACGTCGATACGCGCCGCAGGATTTTCGGGGGCCTTTCCCGCGGGCCCCAACTAGAGTTCGTCGGTCGTGGAAAGCGAGGGTCCCACAACCGTGCGCCTCGCCGTCTTGGGCGACATCGCCGTGTACGGCCGCGATGGCGCCGAGGCGCCGTTGTCCCCCCAACGCAGCCACATCCTGGCGGTGCTGGCCGCCGCCGCCGGCTCGGTGGTCGCCCGGTCCGACCTGCTCGACGACCTGTGGGGCGAAGACAACGAGGCGACTCGCCATCGCCTCAAATCGCAGATCGCCCAGATCCGAGCGCTGTTGGGACCATCCCTTGCGGTGGAGTTCCACCACGACGGCTACCGGCTGCGCGGTGCGCTCGGTTATCTGGATTCCACCCTTTTCGAGTCACTCGTCATGAGCGGGCGCGAGCTCGCCGCCGATGTCCGGGTCCGGCACTACGAGCACGCCCTGGGTCTGTGGCGCGGCCCCAGCCCGTTCCGGGGCGTCGACTCGGTGCTCGTCGACGACGCCCGGCGTCGCCTCGAGCTGCTCCGCACGACCACGGTCCTCGACCTGGCCGACGGCGAGATCGAGCTGGGCCGTCCGCGCCGCGCCGGCGGTCTCCTCGCCCCGCTCTTCGCCGACGACCCCACACGGCCCGACGTGGCCCGCCGCCTGGCGACCCTGCTCGCCCTGGGCCGGCGCGACGTGGAGAGCCTGCGCGTGATCCGCCAGCACCGCGACGCCCTGGTCCAGGCGGGCTATCTGCTGGCCCCCGACCTGCAGGAGCTCGAGCACCGCGTCCTTCGCCAGGAGTTCATCGCCCCCGCCCTTTCCCCCACCCTCCACACGCAACGGGCCGAGCCCGGATTCTCGGCGTCCACCCCGTTCATCGCCCGGCCCGACCTCGAATCGCGCGTCACCGCCGCGCTGGCCGCCGCACCGGTCGTGCTCTGCGGGGAGGGCGGTGTCGGCAAGACGGTGCTCACCCGCGCGCTCGCCCGGCGGTGGGAGGACGCCGGCCGCTTCGTCCTGCAGGTCGCCGCCCACGCCGATCCGACTCGTCCCATGGAGGTGATGGCCGAGATCATCCAGCAGTGCCAAGTGCTGTGCCCGGGCACGCTGAAGGAGCAGCTCCAGCGGCCCGGCCTGGCCGCCGCCGTGGCCCGCCTCAGCGGCGAGAAGGCGGGCGGCCGGCCTCCGGTCACCCGCGACGTCCTGCTCGCCGAGCTCACCGGCCTCGTGCACACCCTCGTCACCGCCAGCGGAGGCGCGCTGATCGTCGAGGACGGTCACTGGCTGGACCACAGCTCGGCCGAGATCATCGGGAACCTCATCGGGCGGCGTCTCCCGGGAGTGTTGGTCACCAGTCGGCGGTCGCTCACCGAGCTGTTCGGCGAGCGCTGGCAGCACGCCACGGTCATCGAGGCGCCGCCCTTCACCGTGAACGAGGTGCGGGCATTGCTCGAGCGCACGCTGCCCGCCCGGGCCACCGACGAGCTGGTCCGCCGCCTGCATCGCGCCAGCGGAGGGAACGGCCTGTTCCTCCGGCTCGAACTCGACCTCCTGGCCGACGGGCAACTCGGGCGCAACCTCCCCACGAGCCTGCTCGAGGCGGTCCACGAACGCACGCGTCGCTTCTCCGAGAGCACCCGCCAGGTCCTGCAGACGGCCGCCCTGCTCGGCCCGTCGTTCCCCCTGGCCCCGCTGGCCGAGGTCCACCCCCACCTCTACACCGCCCTCGGTGAGGCGGAGGAGGAACGGCTCGTCCGACTCGACCTCGGCACCGGGATCGGCGAGTTCGTCCACGGCCTGGTCGTGGAGGCGCTGGCCGACCTGCTGCCCCCGGCCACTCGGGTCGCCCGCCACGACCAACTGTGCCGCGCCCTCGTCGCCCTCGACGGGCCCGCCGCCGCCGTCGCCACCCACGCCGTCGGGGCCGAGGCCCTCGATCCCATCCGGGCCGTCGAGCGCTGCCTGCGGGCGGCGCAGGAACAGGCCGTCGTGTTCGAGTGGGCGTCGGTCATCGACTGGGCGCGTCTCGGCCTGCAGGCGGCCGAGCGGGCCGGGTTCGACCACGCCCGCACCGAAGCCGAGCTGCGGGCCCTCGTCGGCGCCGCCCTCCGCCGGCTGAACATCCCCGGCAGCGACGCCGAGCTGAGCCGCGCCGCCGACCTCGCCATGGCCGCCGATGCCCCCGAGTTGCTCGTGCGCTGTGCCACCGAGCTGTGCCTGCACGGGCCCACCACCAAGGTGGGCACGATCGACGCCGCCGCCCGTCGCCATCTCGACCGGGCGCTGGCCGCGCCCGTGCCCGAGCTGCAGCGCGCCGAGCTGCGGGCGGCGGCGGCCACCCTGATGGCCCTCACCGACGAGGCCCGGCTCGGTCGGGCGCTGTACCACCAGGCGCTGGCCACCGCCGAAGGGGCGGGCGATCCGGGCGCGCTCAGGAAGGTCTGGATGAACGCCCACCTGGGCCTGTCGCATCCCGACGACATCGGTGCCCGCCGGCGAGCGTGCGCCGGGCTGCTCGCCCTCGACGACCACGAGGCCCAGTGGGAGGGCAGCTTCCTCGCCTTCGGGCTGGCCCTCATCGACGCCGACCGGGCCCGCCTCGAATCGTCGCTGGGGGCGTTGCGGCGCCTGACCGGCCGGGTGAAGCAACGGGACCAGCAACGCGCCCTGCACCAGGTCGAGGCGGCGGCCGCCTTCATTCGGGGCGATCTGGGGCGCGCCGAGCAGCTGGCCGGCGAGGCCTTCGAGATGAGCCTGGCTTCGTACCCCGTGTCGTGGGCCAGCGGCATCTACGCCGCGCTGCTCGTACCCATCCGGGAGGCCCAGGGGCGCGCCGGCGACTTGCTGGGCGACGTGGCCGCGCTCACCGAGGCCGCCCCCGGCTTCATCACCTGGCATGCCATCGCCGCCGCCGTCGCGTACGCGCGCGGCGACACCGAGGTGATGGCCCGCGAGCTGAGCCTCCTCGCGGCGCGCGACTTCCAGTTCGCCGAAGACCTCACCTGGACCGCCGTCGCCACCATGGTGTGCCGGCCCGTGTGGGCCATGGACGACGGGGCGACGGCGGCGGCGCTCTACGAACGCCTGCTGCCCTTCGCCGGCTCGATGACGTGGAACGGGCTGAGCACGCACGGGCCGGTGGATGCCGGGCTGGCGTGCCTGGCGGCCGTGCGGGGCGACGCCGCCGCCGTCGGCCGCCACCTGGCCGCCTCGGCCCGGCTCGTCCACCGGTTAGACGCTGAGCACCTGCGCTGGCCGGAGCTCGCGCTCCTGGACGGGAGCGTGAGCCGAGGGTTCGCCCAGCAACGGGATCGCTTGCCACAGCTCCGCTAGCTCACCCTCCCGGCCGAGGTCCCGGCCCACACGACCCAGGAGCGCAGGGATGTCGGGCTCCTCCTCGAACTCCAGTGCGCAGGCGGCCACCGCCACCGCGATGCCCCGGTTCGAGTGGGCCCGGCTCGCCTTCACCAGCGAGAACGTGTGGACCCGGTCACGCAGGAGCATCAGCCGATTGAGATCCTGGTGCCGTCGGGGGCTGTCGCCGGGTTGGCGGCCGCCGGACACCACCTCCTCCTCGGCCAGGCGCACCAGCCGGTAGCGGTAGCCGTCGGACTCGTTGTCATCCTTGACGCGCTTCAGTTCGGCCCGATAGGCGGCCTCCTGTCCCACCGTCAACCACCGGACCAGGAGCACCAGGGCCGAGGACCACTGGGCGATCTGGAGCGCCAAGTCTTTGACCGTCCGTCCCGTGTTGACTCGTAACCGCCTCCCGGCATCGACCACGACCAGCAACGGCGGCGGAGGGTGGCGTGGGTCGCGGATCCGGTCGGAGGTCCGGTCGGAGGTCCGCTCGGTCACCAGGCCCCGACCGAAGATGCCCGAGATGCCGCCGTCGACCAACTGGTCGCGCACCCAGTCGCAGGTGCTCGTGTGCTGGTCGGGGGGCTCGTGGCCGCACAGGTAGAGCTTGTGCCAGCCGACCTGCACCAGCCCCGGCAGCGAGGTGGCCCGGTGCACGATCTCGGCCAAGCGCCAGCCGCCGAGCGGCGTGGCCAACCCCCGGTCGTTCTCCCAGCGCTGGCGGTCACCTTCGGGGTCAGAGGTGAAGGCGTACAGGTTGCCGTCGTTCAGCCCGGTCGCGCCGACCCGGTACCGACGTCCGGCGCCCGCCGCGACGCGCATGCGGTCGTCACCGAAGGCGTGGCCCAGGATGGCCCCCCATCGCAGGCTCACGAAGAGACGTACGAGGAACGACGTCGCCAACGCCATGACCAGCGTCGCGACCGTCCCCCAGAAGACGCGGTGCGACCACGACATCACCATGCCGAAAACGAAGAGGGCGATGACACCCACGACGAGGGCGAAGGCCATCCACGCGATGCCGCCGACGTTGCGCCCGGTGGCCTCGAGCTCGTCGAGCAAACCCTTGAGCACCGGTGCGGGCGCGTCCGTCGAGCCCCGGTGGTCAGGGCCGGCGGGCCGGGGCGAGGAAGTCGGCGCCTTGGACAGGACGGCCACCGCGAACGACCCGCCGCTGATCCCCACGAGCTCCCCGACTCCCTCCCACCGCGCCCGGGCGTCGAAGTACATGACCGCCCCGATCCCGCCGAAGGCGCCCCGCCAGCCGCCGCCCCCGAGGGCGAGGACATCGACATCGGGCACCTCGCGCGGGGACGGCGCGCGCGTCTTCGCGGGCGAGGCCTCGACGTCGGGTGACGGAAGCCCGAGGCGCTCGGAGGCGACGATCGGGTGCCCCCCTTCGTCGCCCAGGCGGTAGTAGGTGCGCCGGTTGCGGATCGTCCAGGCCTGCTGCAGCGGGTGGTTACCGCGGTGGCGTCGGGCGCGCACGAAGCGGTAGAAGCGCTGCTCGCAGTCGTAGGGGCGGCCGCCCACCCGCGCCCGGCGGCGCCCCAGGAACCGGATCCCGAACACGCCGCCGTGCACGATCGGTGCGGCGAGGGCGACGTCCCCGAAGCCGGCGTTGACGGCCTTCAGCACCGACGGCCGCCACGGGGACGAGATCAGGACGGGCGGCCGGTCAGCGTCCCTCGTCTGGGCTCGTTCCCTCAGGATGTCGAGCAGGGCCGGCAGGCCCTTCTTGCTCTTCATCTCGATGTTCCAGCACACGTCGGCCAACTCGGGGTCGGTCAGCAGCTCCCGGAGCGTCACCGTCTGGGCCATCTTCTGGCGGACCTCTTCCACGGACTTCCATCGGGACCAGAAGGCCCGCCCGAAGATGGCGTGGTGCGACACCAGGTCGCCGCCCACAGGAACGACGTCGACCTGCATCCACCGATAGCCCGCGGCGCGAGCGCGGCGGAAGGCCGCCAGGCTCCCGGTCTTCACCTCACCGGTCGCCGAGCCGTTGTGGCTGGTCACGGTGAGGCCGGTGGTCGAGGCGAACCAGGGATGGACGTCTTGCCCGCTCATGGGGTGCCTCCTCGCTCAGGCAGATTGCCCCCGTCGGAAGAGCGCGCGCCACGGGCGGGAGATACAAGGAATGCCCGCCCGCACTTCCATCAACGCTCCCGGGCGCGTTGACCCGACGATGACCGGCGGCCCGCACGATCGCAGCATGAGCACGACCTGCGTTGCCCCCCGCGCGGCATACCGCTCCCGCACCCCTCACCCCGGCGGCCCACCGAGCGCATCCGACGACGATCCGGCGGCCGCCGTCGTCGCCTTCCAGGCGGGCGACACCGGCGCCCTCGCCCTGCTGATGGCGCGCTATGGCCGCATGATGGCGGCCGTCGCCCGCCGCTACCTGCGCAGCGGCCACGACATCGAGGACGCGGTGCAGGATGCCTGGCTGTCGTTCGCCCGCTCGGCCAGCGGGATCGAAAAGCCCACCGCGATCGGCGGGTGGCTCAGCGTCACGACGGCGCGGGCCGCCCTCAGCATCGCCGAACGCCAGGCGCGCCTGAGCCCGGCGGGTCTGGATCGTGCGACCGGGGCCGAAACCGGGCGGGCGGCCGACGAGGAAGAAGCAGTGGACGAGGCCGACGTCCACGCCGTGCGGGACGCGGTGGGGCGCCTGAGCCCGCGAGACCGCGAGCTCATCTCGTTGCTGTTCGCGTCGGAGCTGTCCTATGCCGAGATCGGCGCCCGCATCGGCCGCCCGCAAGGCTGGATCGGCCCGACGCGCCAGCGCGTCATCTCCAAGCTCCGGCGCGACCACGCCATCCGCCAGATCATGCTGGCGGAGGCGGCATGACGGCGGGCGCCGAACCCGCGGGTGCGTGAACCCGGCCGGGTACCGTCGCCGGGGTGCGCGGCCAGCGGGTGGTGCAGATCTCCGACACCCACCTGTCGCCCCGCCACGCCTGGGCCCAACCCAACTTCGACGCCGTCGTCGCCTGGTTGGCCGCCGATCCGCCCGCTGTCGTCATCCACACCGGCGACGCCGTGCTGGACGACCCCGACGACCTCGACGACCGGGCCCACGCCCGCCGCCAGACCGATCGCCTGCCGGCCCCCTGGGTCGCGCTGCCCGGCAACCACGACATCGGTGAGGTCGGGGGCTGCTGGCTACGACCGGTCGCTCAATCGGGCGCTGGTGAACAACGGCGCCGTGACGTTCTCAGGGACGACCGGCCTCAACATCTTCAACGGCGGCATGTTT
>JBIOZN010000436.1:0-4655 GCA_044871175.1 Acidimicrobiales bacterium
CCCGCGATCGGTGTGGTGGGCCTGTTCGCCGCCGGGATGGCGGCCGCCGACGGAGGGGCGGGCCTGCTGGCCGTCGCCCGCACCCTCGCTGGCGCCGCCTTCCTCGGCGCCGTGACCGACGCCATGCTGCTCGGGCACTGGTACCTGGTGCGGCCCGGCCTGCCCCGCCACCTGCTCCTGGAGATGGTGACCTGGGTCGGCTGGACCTGGCCGGTGGAGGTGGCGTTGCTCCTGGTGCCCACGGGCATGCTGAGCGTGCTGGCGGGCACCGTCGACGACGGATGGGGTGGCACCCTCGGGTGGATGTGGGTGGCGTGTGCCCTCAGCACGATCGTCCTGGTCCTCGTCACCCGGGCGGCGCTGCGGGAGCGCTCATACTCGGCGGTGATGGCGGCCACGGGGCTGCTGTACCTCGCCATCCTCACCGCCTTCGGCACCGACCTCGTCGCTCGCGCCGTGCTCGCCTGACCACGAGCGCCCAGCCCACCGGCCGTCAGTCGCCGAGGCGCTCGTCCGTCAGCGCGAGGCACCGTTCGCGCAGGTGCTCACGGTTCCAGCCGGGCTGGTGGGCGGCCCGGAACACCTCGACCGCCGTCTGGTGGCGGCCCGCCGCTAGCGCTGATTCGGCGAGGGCGAGCACGACCCGCCAGTCCCTGGATCCCATTCGCCCAGCGGCCTCGGCGTAGCGCGTGTAGCGGTGGCCGGCGACGTGCAACCACGCGACCAGTTCGAGCGCCTGGTCGGCCTGGTAGTCCTGGTAGGCGGCGCGCCACTCCTCGGCCAGGGCGAGCAGGATCGCCTCCACCATGTCGGCCTGGCCCGCCCGCACCCGGTGGAAGGGCAGGGTCTCGTGTTGGTAGGTGAGGGTGAAGACCTCCGACACCAGCAGTTCGCACAGGTCTTGCCAGAAGTGCTGCGCCTCCATGCCGGCGGCCGCCCTGTCGATGGCGAGGTAGGCGTGCAGGGTCTCCCGCCGGAGCTCGCCGACGTAGCCGTAGGAGTCGTCGCTCGCCTCGGCCAGCCCCACGCCCACGGTCTGGAAGGCGCGGCACAACCCGAGCCGGTCGGCGAGACGGCGCCGGGGCCCGTCGAGGCGCGCCAGCCGGTCGCGCAGCTGCCGGGTGACGGTGAAGCTGCGTCCCTTGGTCACGTCGCGCAGGGGCCGGGCCCCCACCAGCTTCCCGTACCACCGGTCGGGATCGGCGGGGAACCGGTGCCAGTGCCCGCACCTTGCCCAACGCTCGAGGCGAACCCGGGGCGTCTCCCGCATCGCCGCGGTCATCGCCCGACCGTCGAGCGCCTGCTCCAGGACCTTGCGCCGCGCTCTGGCCAGCGTCGCCTTGTCGGCCTCCTCGCGGCCCGCCAGTCGGGCGGCGTCGATGCCGGCGTCGGCCAGCCGCTTGCGGACGTCGGCGAGATGGCTGAGCTTGGCCTCGTGGTCGCCGCGACCCTGCAGTGACGAGTGAAGGCGCGCCCCGAGCTCGTGCTCGAGGGCGTCGAGGTCGCCGCCGGAGCCCGCCACGGCGACAAGGGGCGAACCAGCGATCGAGGCACCAGGGCACGCCGGCGACGGTGGCCCACGGCTCGGGGCCGAAGATGGCGCGACGGCGCGAACCGCCGACGGTCAAGATCCCGTCCAGCGCTGCCGGGCCCGGACCTGTTCGAGACAGGCGAGGGCATCGAGCGAACCGGGCGGGTCGAGCCACACCCGGCTGGTGAAGATCGCCTCCGCTTCGTCCCAGCGGCGCTGCCGCCAGGCGCACAGGCCCAGGCCGTGCAGGCAGCGGAGGAACGGGCGGTTGTCGATGAACCCCCGCAGCAGGACGCCGCCGAATCCTTCGGGCAGCGACCGCTCGGCGATGGCGACCCCGGTCTCGTACAGCTCCCGTGCCCGCCCGGGACCCTGGGTGTGGAAGGCGATCGTGCCGAGGTGGCCCCACGCGTCCACGCACCGGCGGTCGAGCTCGAGCAGCTCCCGGAGCATGGCGGTGGCCTCGCGGTCGTGGCCGGCGGCGTGCAGCTCGGCGGCGTCGGCGATCGGGTCGCTGTCCCAGTCGTCGGGATCGACGCCGGGCAGCACCTGCTCCATCTCGAACGCCGGCCGGACGCCGGCGGCGATGACCTCCTGCCACAGGGGGTCGACAGGATCACCCGGATCACCCCAATACTCCTGGGCCGGGTCCCAGTCGCCCATCGGGTTCAGCGCCAACGGCACGGTGACGTCGATGTCGACCGCGGCGAGGCGGCGGTAGGCCCAGCGACCCGCGACCTCGGGCTCGGCCGGCCCGAGGGGAGGTACGCCCGCCCAGCGGCGGTAGGCGTCGAAGAGCTCGCTGGTCTCGATCGACAACGGACCGGTGGGCGTCACGTCGAGCAACGAGACGCTGTGGTCCTCACCTCCTCGGCGGCACACGGCCACCAGGCCCCACCGTTCGTTGCCGTCGAACTCCACGCCGACGACCTCCACCTCCACGCCGACGACCCGGCCGCGGACGGGAAAGCGAGCAGTATCGGCGAAGGCCTGCGCGAACGACGACAACTGCTCGTGGTCGCCGGAGGCGTCCGTGGTGACGGCTTCGATCAAGTCGTCGATGCGATCACCCACGTCGCCGACGCTACGCGAGCGCGTCGAGCAACCGCGACCAGCGATGTTGGGGCACAGGTGGTTTCCCAATCGCACGACCTTGGGCATCATGGTGGCATGGCGCGCCCCATCTGGAGCGGGACGATCAGCTTCGGGCTGGTCAGCATCCCCGTGAAGCTGTTCAACGCCGTCTCCAAGAAGGGGGTGTCGTTCAACCAGATCGACAGCCGCAACGGGGCCCGGATCCGATTGAAGAAGACCAACGCCGAGACCGGCGAGGACGTGCCCGACGACGAGATCGTCAAGGGCTACGAGATCACCAGGGGCCAGTACGTCATCGTCGATCCCGACGAGCTCGACCAGTTCGTCCCCACCGCCACCCGCACGATCGACATCGAGGAGTTCGTCGACCTCGACCGCATCGATCCCATCTATTTCGACAGTCCCTATTACGTGGCCCCCGACAAGGTGGCCAAGCCCTACGCGCTGCTCACCCGGGCCATGGCCGAGACGGGCAAGGTGGGCATCGCCCGCTTCGTGATGCGGGGCAAGCAGTACGTGGCCGCCGTGCGATCGGCCGACGGCCACCTCGTGCTGTCCACCATGGTGTACGCCGACGAGGTCGTCGACCCGCAGGGCATCGACGAGATCACCGACGCCCAGGGTGTGGACTTGAGCGACCGTGAGCTGAAGATGGCCGAGCAGCTGGTGGAGTCGCTGGCCGCCGACTTCGAGCCCGACCGCTTTCACGACACCTACCGCGAGCAGGTGCTCGAGCTCATCGAGCAGAAGGCGTCGGGCGAGGAGTGGGTGGCGCCCGAGCCCACGGCCGCGGCGCCCAAGGTGGTCGACCTCATGGCCGCGCTCGAAGCCAGCGTGGCGGCGGCCAAAGAGGCGCGCAAGCGCCATCCCACGGCCAAGGAATCAGACGCCGCTGATGAGAACGGCGACGAGGCGCCAGCGGCGGCCACGGCCGCGCCCGCCAAGGCGACTCCGGCCAAGACGGCCAAGAAGGCGGCGGCGACGACCAGGAAGAAGAAGTCGGCCTAGTGCCGGCCGAAAAACGCGTCACGGTCACCGTCGACGGGCGCCGGCTGTCGCTCTCCAATCTCGACAAAGTGATGTACCCGGCCACCGGGTTCACCAAGGGCGACATGATCGACTATTACGCCCGTATCGCGCCGGTGATGGTGCCCCATCTGGCCGGGCGGGCGATCACGTTCAAGCGCTACCCCAACGGCGTGGACGGACCCAGCTTCTTCAACAAGCGCTGCCCCGACCACCGCCCCGAATGGGTGCACGTCGCCGTCGGGCCCGGTGACCGAGAGGGCCCGATCGATTACTGCGTCATCGACGACCAGGCGGCGCTGGTGTGGGCCGCCAACCTGGCCGCCCTCGAGCTGCACGCCCCCATGGCGCTGGCCGCCGACCTCGACACGCCCCGCCTGCTGGTGTTCGACCTCGACCCCGGGCCGCCGGCCGCCATCCCCGAGTCGGCGCGTGCCGCCGTCGAGATCCGCGACATCCTGGCCGCCGTGGGCCTCCAGTCGTGGGTGAAGACGTCGGGGTCCAAGGGGTTGCAGCTCTACATCCCCGTGAACGCTCCCACCACCCACGAGCACACGGCCCACTTCGCCCTGGCCGTGGGACAGCTGCTCGAGAAGCAGGCGCCCGGGCGGGTGCTCACGAACATGAACCGCGACCTCCGGCCCGGCAAGGTCTTCGTGGACTGGAGCCAGAACAACCGACACAAGACCACCGTCGCCGTCTACTCCCTGCGGGCCCGTGAGCGGCCGACGGTGAGCACGCCGGTGACGTGGGACGAGGTGACGGCGGCCGCCGAGGGGGAGACCGACCTGCGGTTCGAGGCCCCCGACGTGCTCGCCCGGGTGGCCGACCACGGCGACCTGTTCGCGCCGCTGCTGACGCTCACCCAGCCGCTGCCCGCCTAAGCCGCCAATCTGGCAGGGACTTCTCTTCACCGTCCCTGCTCACCGCGCCCATCCTTCTGCCAGAACGGCGTCACACCAGAGGAGCCTGGCTGCGGCTGCGGGTGCGGCCGCGGCCCCGT
>JBIOZN010000437.1:0-14829 GCA_044871175.1 Acidimicrobiales bacterium
CCAGGTCGAGATAGGCGCGACCCCGCCACAGGCCGAGCGCCGCCTCGAGGTCGGCCAGCGCCACCGCCGGTTCGCGGCGGCGCCCCCGAGCCCGGGACAGCAGTCGCTCGAAACGCCCGGCGTCGACGTTCTCGGGCGCGGCGGCGAGACGGTATCCGGCCGCTTCGGTGAGGAGGACGGCGCCCAACTGCTTGCGGAGGCGGTGGACCTGCGACTGGAGGGCGGCCGCGGGGCGGGCCGGGATCTGCTCGCCCGGTGACCCCCACAGCGCCTCCACCAGCTCGTCACCGGTGACGACCTGCCCGCGCCGGGCCGTGAGGACGGCCAGCAACAACTGCTGCCGCCGGCTGGGCAGCGGCCGCGCCGTACCATCGTCGTCGACCACGACCACGGGGCCCAAGACGCCGATCCCGGGCACGAACGGGGAGTGTCGCGCAGGCCGCATGGAAGCGCCGTGGAAGCGGCTCGGGGCATCATCGCCACCGCAGTCCTGGCACGAAGGAGGCGCGATGTTCGACGTCGATGAGCTGGTGACCGAATGCCGCCGGGCGGTGGCCGAGACGGAGCCTCGGCGCGCCATCAAGGAGGTCGTCGAGCGGGCGGTGCGCCAGGCCGAGCAGGTCGCCGACGCCCTCCCCGCCGAGCGGGCCGAGATCACCCCGCTGTACCACGCTCCCGACCTGAGCGTGGTGAAGGTCGTGTGGGCGCCGGGCATGCACTTCCGCCCCCACAACCACCTCATGTGGGCCTGCATCGGCCTCTACGGCGGCCAGGAGGACAACACGTTCTACCGCCGCAACGGCCCCGCGATCGCGGTCAGCGGCGGGCGCGAGCTGCGTGTCGGCGACGTGGCGCTGCTGGGCGACGACACCATCCACGCCGTCACCAACCCCCGGCGCACGTTCACGGGCGCCATCCACGTCTACGGCGGTGACATCACGGCCCGACCCGGTCGCAGCGAATGGGACGAGGAGACACAGGACGAGGTGCCCTACGACTTCGAGCGGGCCCGCCGCTACTTCGCCGACACCAACCGCGCCGCCACACCCAGCTGACCGACGTGGGCGGCCTTCGGGCGCGCTCTCAGCCGCGACTCCCGTAGCGGAGAAACACCACGCCGCTGCGGAAGCGGCGTTCGTCGAGCAGTTCCAGCCGCCCGCCGACGCCGGAGGGGAAGACGGCGGTGCCGCCGCCGACCACGACGGGGACGAGGAAGAGCTGCCATTCGTCCACCAACCCCGCCCTGATGGCGTGGGCGGCGAGTTGGGGGCCGCCTACGCCGATGTCGCGGTCCGCCGCCGCCTTCAGGTCCCGGACGACTTCGGGGTCGAAGGTGCGCTCGAGGCGCGTCCGGGCGGTGGAGGGTGCGGTCAGCGTCGTCGAATACACGACCTTGTCGGCCGCCCGCCAGATGCCGGCGAAGTCGACCATGGGCGCCGGCTCGCCAGCGGTGTCCATCGTCTCCCAGGCCGCCATGACCTCATACATGCGCCGGCCGAAGAGGAAGGTGCCGATCGGCCGCGCCAGGTCGTTAATGAATGCGTGCACCTCCTCGTCGGGCGCCGCCCAGTCGAAGTCGCCGTGGTCGTCGGCGATGTAGCCGTCGAGCGACCCGATGGCGGAGTAGATCAGTCGGGCCATGGGAAATGGCTAGCGTCCGACGCGGAGGTGTCCGGGCACCTGGTGGGCTCCGCCGCCTTCAAAGCGGTTGGGACGGGCGCTCCCCGTCCGGCGGGTTCGATTCCCGTCCACCTCCGAGGTCAATCGAACCCTGGCTCCCACCGACCCTGACCTGGGGTGATGCGAGCCAGGGGTTCGATGCATCTCAGCTGGTGATGGACCCGACGAGGGGATGTCGGGCTGAACGAAGTGCCTGCTCGGTACATTCGGACGGCCCGTCACCCAACTGCGAAAGAGTGCTCGCCTCGCCGGCGTATGTCTCAGTGATTGTCTCAAGCGGCGCTGCTCTTGCGCTCTCGTCGGACGATCTTCTTCCGTCGAGAACGGTGTCACGGGAACCGCCGTCGAATCTCCCCGTTCACGAGCGCCGAACGGCCGCGCGTCGTGAGGATCCCTTGAGGCCGTTTCGATGCGGTCCGAGAATGTGTCGAACGCGACGGTCTCGGCTACCACCCGCGCGTTCTCGTCTCCGGCATCGTCAGAGGTGGCGGCGTCGATCCAACTCTCGAGCAGTTCCACTTCCACGAGCACGTTGGCGCTCTGCTCGTGCTGGACCGCAGTCTCGACGTGGTAGCGCCGCTCGCGATCCGGTCGGCGGTTCAACGGTCGGTGGGGTTGGTGTTTGTGGTCGCGGCGGGCTTCGCAGCGGGTTTTGCGCCTGGTAGGCGTCGGTGACGCGTTCCGTCTCGGGCACGTGTCGAGCCGACCAAGGAGCGACAGTGACGACCCGCCATGGGACGACGTCTCGAGCGGGTTCGGTGATCGAGGCGTAGCGCTGCTGGGCGGCCGGGCCGAGGTGCCGAGGATCGCGCCGACGGCTGCCCAGCTCATGCCGGCTGACCTCGCAGCGATGACCGCGTCGACGACCTGGCGCTCGCTGCGGGCCCGGGCGAGCACGGCGCGGCGGAGCAGGACCTCCTCGACGGGAACCTATGTCGGCTGCGAATTCGTAGTCCTCGAATCGCTGGGCGAGCTCCTCGGCGTGATCGAGGATCATTTGGATCGAACGGGGCATGGCGCTCACCTCGTGAACTCCGCTCGGGCGGTCATGGCGTGGACGGGCGACGGCGTGCCGAGGCAGCGAGGCCGAGCCGAGAATGTGCGCAGCCAGTGGACCACACGGTCATCCGGTCGCCGGGAATCGTCGGGTCAGTCTGACGCTCGACTTTGATTCTCGAACACGGCGGGACGTCCGCCCCATGAGTCAGCCGCATAACGCGTGAGGGCGAACTACCACGTGACGTGCAGCGAGTCGAGTTGGCGGACGGGAGCACCGCTCCGCCAGCGAGGCCCGTCCACCACGACGAGGTGCGGGAGCCGGTCGAAGAGCACTCGTAAGCCGATGTTGCCGTGGAGCCGGGCAAGGGGCGCGCCGAGGCAGTGGTGCGGCCCCACCGAGAACGCGAGGTGAGGCCCGGCCGGCCGTGACGGGTCGAACCGGTCAGGGTGCTCGAAGACCGCCGGGTCACGATTGGCAGCGGCGAAGCACAGAAGGCGGTGTGGGCCGGGCTGGAACACGATGCCGTCGACGTCCACCGCCTCCGGCACGGCGGCGCCGGTGATGGTGATCGGTGACAAGTACCGGAGCAGCTCCTCGACCGTCGCCTCCCACCGCGTTGGGTCGGCGCGGTTCAGCTCCAGGTACTTCGGGCGGGCGGAGAGCAGCGCCGTACCACCGGCGAGAAGCGCCGTGGTCGTCGCATGACCTGCAGTCAGGAAGAACACGCAGTTGGCGAGGAGATCCTGGTGGGCGTCACCGTCCACTTCGTCGGCCGCCAGCACACTGAGCAGGTCGTCGGCCGGAGCACCGCGCCGCGTGTGGAGAAGCGCGTCGACGGCCACGAGGACTTCCTGCGTGAGCGCACTGCCCACGCGTACAGCGTCCGGGTCCCGTTGGTTGGCGAAGCTGGAGAGGATCTGGTCCAGGGTGTCCCGGAACCAGGGCTGCTCGGCAGGTGGAATGCCCATCACGTCGGCGACCACCCCGAAGGGCAGCGGGCGGGCGAAGGCGGCCACGAGGTCGACGGCTCCGCCGTCGTGGTCACGCTCCAGGTCGTCGAGGAGGGCGTTCGCACGCTGCTCGATGAGGTCGGAGAACGCAGCGGCCTTCCGTGGCGTGAAGATCCGGGCGAAGCGCGACCGGACGGCGTGGTGGCGGTCACCGTCGAGGCGAGCCATGAACCGCCGAAGCAGGTCGAAGAGCGGCACGGGTGGCGCGTCGATCACCGGCGCCGCGGTGCGCGCGTCACGAAGCACCCGGTCGACCACCGCGTGCCGGCATCCGAGCGTGGGGTGGGCGCTTGCCGCGGCCTGGGGGTCGAGCCGGCCCTCCGGCGTGAACAGGGCGTCCATCAGCTCTCGGTCAGCCTCACCGCCACCGTCAACTGCCTCGATCATGCCTCGACCTCCGGGGATGTTCCGAATGCAACGATCAGCTCGATGGCCCGTCAGCTGGGGCCTTCCGGATCTGCTCGAGCATCGCGAAGTCGTCGCGCACGGCCCGGTGCTCCACCACCCTGCGGTTCGTCGCCCACACGGAACGGATGCAGCTGCGACCACGACACCTCGGCGCCAGACACCGGGCAGCCCGCCATACGATGGAAGCCGTTGCCGACGTGGCGGCCGTGCTGGTTGTACCAGGCCATTATGCGGTGTCGCTGACCCTCCCTCGGCTGGCGCGCGAGCGAGGAGCATCGCTGAGCGGCACGTCGAGGACGCCGTAAGTTCCGCCGCTCATTTGTGTCCTGCGCCGGGCGAGTACCGCGTCGAGTCGACATCGCCCGGCGGGCGGGCGGCGTCGGCCCAGTCCTCACGCAAACGCTGGAAGTCGTCGGGTCCGAGCTCGTCGCCGGCGATCGCGAGCTGGCCGCCCCGCCGGAACACCTCCTCGAACCCGCCGGGCGTGTAGATCTCGAGCACGCGTGCCGGCGACGAGCTCGCGTTCCACAGGGCATGCCGTATGCCTCGGGGCATGCGCAGGACCGAGCCGGGCCCGAGCGAGTACCCGCGATCGCCGACCGTTGCGCCGAGGGTCCCCTCGACGACCACGGTGATCTGGTCCTCGATCTCGTGGACATGCTCGTCGACGTGCACCCCAGGGGCCATGTCGACCGCAAGCACGACGAGGTGCCCGTCCGTCTCTGCGGTGCGGACCACCTGGCGGAACGGGGTCCCGGGGATGGGCTCACCCATGCCCCACGCCAGGACTACTGGCGACGAGATCGACGTCATGAGAACCACCCTTCCCCACTTCACTAGTGGCTCTAACTAGTGAAGACCACTAGTAGAATCACCGGTGATGCCCGATGTCAAGAGGCCCTCGACCGCTCGACAGGCCAAGGCCGCGCTGAATCGCATCCGGATGCTCGACGCCGCCTACGAACTGTTCTGCGCCGAGGGATACCGAGCGACGACGATGGAGGCGATCGCGGAGCGTGCCGGCGTCGCCGTCCAGACCGTCTACTTCACGTTCCACACCAAAGACGCCCTGCTCCAAGAGGTACACGACCGCACGGTGCTCGGCGACGATGCCACCCCGCCGCCCCTGCAATCGTGGTACCGGGCCGCCACCGCCGAACCCGACGTCGCACAAGCAGTGACAACGATCGTCGAGGGCGTCGCCGCGATCCTGGCCCGTGTCGCCCCCATGCTGCCCGTGTTCCACGCCGTATCCGCCGACCCCGCCGGGGCGGTGTTCCGGCGTGCCGAGGAGCTGCGCCGCGACGGCTACGACAACCTGATCACCACGCTGGAAACCAAGGCACGCTTGCGGCCCGGACTGAGCCACGCCCACGCGACCGACCTGCTCTTCGTGCTCCTCGGACCCGAGGTGTACCGCACACTCGTGATCGAACGCAGATGGAGCCAGCACCAATGGGCCCACTGGACAGCCACCACCATCATTCGCGACCTCTTCCAGATCGCCTCGTAGACCGAACGCACCGTGGGCCCGACGAGGAAGGGCTCCGGGCGAGGTCTGAGCCACCCGACCCGGATCGCAAGGCGCCGCTGCCGCCCTAGGCCGTGCGACTGCGAACCTGCCGGAACACCAGCGAGCCCTGACCGGGCTGTGTCTCCGTGTTTGTCTCCAACGGGCCTTGAGCTGCGCCTGCAGTGTCATGACCTGGGACTTCGTGTCGTTGTGCGGAGGCCCGTCCACCGCCGCCGCGATGTGCCAGCGTGAGGCGGTGAGCACCGCTCGTCGTTGCGTCGTGGCCGTCGACATCGGCGGCACCAAGCTGGCCGGCGCGGTGATCGACGAGCAGGGCGGCGTCCGACGCATGCGCCAGGTATCCACCCCGCCCGACCTCGAGCCCGAGGTCGTGTGGGACGCACTGGCCACCCTCGTCACCGCGGTGGCCGCCGACGCCGGGTCCGACCCGGACGGCGTGTCGGTGGCGTCCGCCGGACCGCTCGACCTCCGGGCGGGCACCGTGAGCCCGGTGAACATCGCCGCCTGGCGTGAGTTCCCGCTGCGAGACCGGCTGGCCGCCCTGACCGGGCTTCCCGTGGCCCTGGCGGGCGACGCCGCCTGCATGGCCGCCGGCGAGCACTGGCGCGGTGCGGGCCGGGGCGTCGACGACCTGCTCGGCGTCGTGGTGTCCACCGGTGTGGGCGGAGGCCTCGTGTTGGCGGGGCGCCTGCATCTCGGCGCCAGCGGCAACGCCGGCCATGTCGGCCACGTGGTGGTGGACCCCGCCGGCGACGCCTGCCCGTGCGGCGCGCGAGGGTGCCTGGAGACCATCGCCAGCGGACCCGCCCTCGTGCGCTGGGCCCGGGCCCAGGGCTGGCGGGCCCACCACCCGGCCCCGGCAGTGGTGAGCGGGGACGCCGCCGACCTCGCGGCTGACGCGGCCGAGGGCGACGAGGTGGCGCGAGCGGCCTACGAGCGGGGGGGACGGGCGCTGGGCCAGGCTTTCGCCGCGGTCGCCGCCATCGTGGACGTGGCCGCTGTGGTGGTGGGCGGCGGGGTGGCTCGGGCGGGCGGCCTGCTGTTCGAGCCGATGGCCGCCGAGGTCGCCGCCGCCGGCCTCGCCTTCGTGCGCCGGGTGGACGTGCGCCCGGGCAGCCTCGACGTGGAGGCGGGGCTGATGGGCGCCGCCGCCCGGGTGCTGGAGCCCGACCGCTACGGAGCGGGCTAGACGGCGAGCAGGTCGCGGGCGCCGGTGTCGCTGGAGGGGTGGCGTAGCTTCGACATCGCCCGGGCCTCGATCTGGCGGATCCGCTCCCGGGTGAGGTTGAAGTGCTCGCCCACCTCTTCGAGCGTGCGGGGCTCGCCCCGGTCGAGGCCGAAGCGCAGCTTGAGGATCTCCCGCTCGCGGTCGTCGAGGGGGGCCAGCAGCCGGTTGATCTCCTCGGGCAGCAACGCCGTGGCGGCCACCTCGAAGGGGGACTCGGCCGAGCGGTCCTCGACGACGTCGCCCAGTTCGGCGTCGCCGTCCTCCCGCAGGGGCTCGCTGAGCGACAGCGGCTCGGCCGCGAACCGCAGGGCCTCGGTGACCTTGTCCTCGGGCATCTCGACCTCGGCCGACAGCTCGGCCAGGGTGGCGGGACGCCCCAGCTTCAGCTCGAGCCGGGCCCGCGCCTTCTGCAGGCGGGCCAAGGTGTCGCCGGCGTGGACGGGCAGGCGGATGGTGCGACCGGTGTTGGCGATGCCCCGCGTGATGGCCTGGCGGATCCACCACGTGGCGTAGGTGGAGAACTTGAAGCCCTTGCGCCAGTCGAACTTCTCGACGGCGTGCATCAGCCCGAGGTTGCCCTCCTGGATGAGGTCGAGCAGCGGCAGCCCCGACGCCTGGTACTTCTTGGCGATGGACACCACCAACCGGAGGTTGGACTGCACGAACGTGCGCTCGGCGTCCTCGCCGTCGCGGATCAGGCGGCGCAGCTCGCGCTTCTTGGCCGCCGTGAGCTCCTTGCTGCCCCCGTGGAGCGACCCCTGGGCCGCCACCCCGCCTTCGATCGCCTTGGCCAGACGGACCTCGTCGTCCTTGGTGAGCAGCGGGTACTGGCCGATGTCGGTGAGGTAGAGCCGAACCAGGTCTTCCTCATCGCGCTCGACACGCTCCTTGGGCAACGATCACTCCTCGCTATCGACGGTCGACTCTTCGTGCTGGACGAGCCGGGCTTACAGGGGCCGGGCACCACAGCGCCCGCATGGGCCCGTCGGCGTGAGCGCCTGCGTGACGGGCCCACCATAACGACGAGGTCAACCCCTGCAACGGGTGCGTGCGGCGCGCGGCCAGGCCAATGTGCTCGACACTTGAACCCTACCGGGCCGGTCAACCGTCACCGACCTGCAATGGAACGAACGACGGGCCGCCGACTGCACTCGATCTGAGGTCGAGGTCAAGGGTTCAGGCCCGACACCGCCTGGAGCGCCGGCCAGTCGAGGTCGTCGGCCGACCAGATCTGCGCGAACGCGGCATCGGCGGCGTCGGTGAACCCGAAGCGGTTCCGGAAGTCGTAGCGCCACCGGGCCTCGTTCACGTCGAGCCCGAGCCGGGCGAGGCGCCCCGCCAGGTACGTGTTCCAGGCGGTGCGCTCGGTGTTGGTGAGCGAGTCGTCGGCCGGTGCGGCGGCGAAACCGGTCCGGCGGTCCCGGGCGCGCAGAAGCGCCCAGGCGAGGGTCAACCGGGTGGCGGCCGCCGACTGCCGGCGCGGCCGCCGGGTGTCCTCGAACGCACCGGACTCGACACGCACCGTGATGCCCCCGTCGACCTCGACGCGGGTGCGGCTGAGCACGGTCTCTTCGTCCACGACGACGGTGACCGCCTCGCCCGCCAGCCCGAGCAGGGCGGCCAGCTCGTCGGCCAAACGGGCGATCAGGGCGGCGTCGAAATCGACGATGACGAAGCGCGCCGGCGTGACCGTCACCGTCACCGCGAGACCGGGCCCTAGTCGGCGGCGACGGGCTCGGCCCGTTCGGCCTGGCGGCGGGCGGCGCGCTGGCGGGCGGCGGCCTCCTGGAGGGCGGCGTGGGAGGCCGCCGCGATCTCGTCGATCTCCTCGGGGCTGAAGCCCGCCAGCTCGCGGAAGCGGCGGGCGATCCCGATGGGTGACTGCTCGGACTCCGAGCGGGTGCCGCCGTAGGAGAACATCTTGTCGACCACGGCCTGGAACTCGAGGGCCTGCTGCTTGCGCTCGGGGTCGTCGGCGGTGAGCCGGCGCAACCAGTCGGAGCCCATCTTCACGTGGGTGACCTCGTCGGCCAGCATCCAGTCCTCACAGAACGCCAGCATCGGGTCGCCGGCCGCCTCCCCGAATTCACGCATGGTGGTGAAGACGTCGATGGCCAGCCCCTCCAGGGCCCGGTTCACGCCGGCCAGCCGGAGTACGGCATCCGACGAGCAGGCAGCCTCGAACAGCACCGTGTTCTCGGCGTACTCGCCGATCTCGCCGCCCATCCAGTCCGACAGCTGCACCGAGATCTCGCAGTGCCGGGCCTCGTCCCAGCATTGGCGGGCCATGTCGAGCTTGAGGGCGAAGGGCACGGCGTCGGTGCCGCCGCCGTCGCCCACGCTGAAGTCCCAACACGTCCGCCCGGCCCCCTCCAGAGCCTGGATCTCACCGACGAAGATGCCGTGCATGAGGCGACGGGCGGCCTCGGAGGCGTCGCGGCGCTCGGGCGTGAGCCGGTTGTTGTTGCGCCGCTGCTGGACCGCCGACTCGTTGCGCGCCCCGCCGCGCGGATCGCCCAGCCGAGCCGCTTCGCTGATGCGCTCGAAGCGCTCGTCGCGGGCCAGTTCGGTGACGGGCATGAACCGCTTCATGAGGCGGCGACCTCCTGGCGAGGAGTGACGGGGCCGAGGGACTCGGGGCCGACGATGCCCCCGGCCGGGGCGAGCAGGGCGTCGAGGCGAGCCTGATGGGCGGCGGCTCGCTGGACGTCGGCCGGGCTGGTGATGAGCGACTGCAGCAGCATCTCGCCGTCGCGCCAGTCGTCGAGCTCGTCGCCGAGGATGAACTTGAGCGAGCGGATGGTGGGCGCGTCGGTGATCTCGCTGGCGTTGTTCAGGTGGTACGTGTACGCCGCGATCTTGCGCGGGATGAGCACGCGGTACACGCCGACGAGCTTCTCGATCGTGAGCTCCGGCGCCTCGGGTTCGGTCATGGCCGCCACGAACTGCTCGACTTCGGCCGTGGCCGGCTGGATCAGGCGCTCGGGCTTCATCTCCCGCAACTCGGGCAGGCGCTTGTGCCACAGCTCGGCGTGCCAGGCGTGGTGGTAGCAGTGGGTGCCCAGGCGCAACTTGACGTCGAGCTCGGGCACGGTGGCCACCCACCCGCCGAGGGCCTCGAACAGGCGCATTTCGATCCACGCGTAGGCCCCGATGCGCCGGGCGGAGGCGGCCACGTCGAAGGCGCCGGGCAGCTGGCGCCGATCCCATGGCGTGAACGGCGCCCGAGCGGTGCGGGGATCGGCCATGGAGCGAGGGTAGCGACCGGGCCCGCCCACTCGCGCTCTCGGGCCCGCGCCGTCGCGGCCGAGGCGCCCCGCCGAGACTTCGGTTGCGGCCGATGTCAGGGGGCGACGCCGACGGGGCGGGCCGCCCGCCAGGCGGCCTCGGCCTCACCCAGCGGGGTGGCCGGCGGCGTGCCGAGCCGGTACTCGTCGAGGATGGCGCGCCAGGGTCCGCTCGCTCCGAGCCGGCCCATCACCGCGCTCACGCCCCACACCACCCGGTTGAGGATGACGAAACCGGCGGGCAGGTTGAGTTGCCGCACGACGACGCCCGCCGGCCCGCTCAGGTCGACCATCCGCCCCACCGTCTCGGCCACCCACGTGCGGGTGAAGGTGAAGGTGGGCTGGCGGAAGGGCAGGTAGGGCCCGGCCACGTAGTCCCAGACCGCCTGAGGGTCACCGCCGAAGCCGGGCGCGAGGAAGCCGCCCTGCACCATGGCCGCCACCAGCCCGGCCGGGTCACCGTCCAGGACGGCGTCGAGCGTGGGCTCCATGGCCTCCCACTCGCCGGGAGCGAACTGCTTCACCAGGCCGAAGTCGAGGAAGGTGACCGAGCCGTCGGGCGCGAACCGGTAGTTCCCCGGGTGTGGGTCGCCCCAGAACCGCCGCAGCCGGTGCACCCCCGCCTGACCGAAGCGGAAGATGGTCTCGCTGGCGCGCTGGCGCGCCGCGGGAGTGGCGCCCGCCTCGAACTGGGCCCAGTTCCGGCCCTCGGCCCACTCGCTGACGAGCACCCGCGCGCCCGACAGCTCCGGCACCACCGCAGGGATGCGGATGCTCGGATGCCCCTCGTACTCGGACGCGAACGCGGCCTGGTTGGCGGCCTCGCGGTGGTAGTCGACCTCGTCGCCCATCCGGGCCCGCAGTTCCTCGACCACCCCGGCGGCGTCGAGGCCCCGCAGGGCGACGGCCGAGAGCAGGGAGTAGAGCGCGTCGGCGTTGTCGAGGTCGGCGGCGATGGCCTCGGCCGCCCCCGGGTACTGCACCTTGACCGCCACCACCCGCCCGTCGTGCAGCACCGCCCGGTGCACCTGGCCGATGGAGGCCGCCGCCGCCGGTACCGGGTTCCATGCCAGGAAGAGGTCCTCGGGGTCGGCCCCCAGCTCCTCGCGCACCACTCGCGCCGCCAGGCTGGGGGCCATCGGGGGGACATCGGCCTGCAGGGTGGCCAGTACCTGTTGGGCCTCCGGAGGCAGGCCCTCGGCGATGAAGGACACCAGCTGGCCGATCTTCATCACGACGCCCTTCATCTGGCCCAGCTCGCGGGCGACGTCCTCGGCCGAGCGCACGGCGAACTCCTCGTCCAGCCGGCGGCGCGCCTCGGCGTCGGCGGCCGCCCCCCGAACCTTCACGACGGCCCAGTGGGCCCCGCGGCGCGCCGTGAGCCGCCAGACGCGAGCCGAGCGCTCGAGGCGGCGCCGGCGATGCGGGTCGGCGAGCACGCCCGCCGCCGCCCCGCCCGTGGCCCCCAGCACAGCGACGCCGGCGGCCGCCAACGCCCGCCGGGTCACGAGGTGCAGGCCGGGCAGGTGGCCCGGGCGGGATGGGCCACCCGCCACGTGTCGTCGAGCACGCCGTCGCAGCGCTCGCAGCGCTCGTACGTGCCCGCATCGAGACGGCCGAGGGCGTGCTCGACGGCCGCGAGCACGTCGCCGACGGCGTCCAGGCGGGCGCGCCGCTGCTCGGCCTCGGACGTGGTCACCGGCTGAGCGTACCGACCCGAGGCGGACAGGCCGGGAATGGCGCCGACGCGCCACTCCGCCGCCGCCGGCAGCAGCGGCGTGCCCGTCGGGTGCCGGGACCGGTCACCTACGCTCGGGAAGCCATGGCCGGGGTCGCGCTGCGCGGGGTCACCAAGCGCTTCGGCAGCGTCGTGGCCGTGGACGACCTCTATCTCGACGTGGACGACCGCGAGTTCCTCGTGCTGCTCGGCCCCTCGGGCTGCGGCAAGTCGACCGTGCTGCGGATGATCGCCGGGCTGGAGACCCCGACGGCGGGCGACGTGCTGATCGGCGACCGGCGGGTGAACGACGTCCACCCCAAGCAGCGCGACGTGGCCATGGTGTTCCAGAGCTACGCCCTCTACCCGGCCAAGTCGGTGCGGGAGAACATCGAGTTCCCGTTGAAGGCCCGCCAGGTCGACAAGCGCCAGCGGGCCGAGGCGGTGCGAGAGGCGGCGGCCCTGCTCGACCTGGCCGAGCTGCTCGACCGGCGCCCGGCTCAGCTGTCGGGTGGCCAGCGCCAGCGCGTCGCCCTGGCCCGGGCCATCGTGCGCCACCCGGTGGTGTTCCTGATGGACGAGCCGCTCTCCAACCTCGACGCCAAGCTGCGCACCCAGACCCGCGCCCAGCTCATCGACCTCCACCACCGCCTCCACGCCACCTTCGTCTACGTCACCCACGACCAGGTGGAGGCGATGACGATGGGCACGCGCGTGGCGGTGATGCACGCCGGCGTCGTCCAGCAGGTGGCCGCCCCCCAGGAGGTGTACGACCGCCCCGCCAATGCCTTCGTCGCCCAGTTCATCGGCTCGCCCCCGATGAACCTGTTCCCGCCGGGACTGCTCGAGCCCGGTGACCGCCTCGTGGGCGTGCGGCCCGAGCACATCCGCCTGGGCGGCGACGGACGCCTCGAGGGCAAGGTCACCCTGGTGGAGGCCCTGGGCCACGAGCGTCACGTCACCGTGGTGCTCACCGACGACACCACGGTGGTGGTGCGGGTCGGCGCCGACCAGCCCGTGCCCGCCGAAGGCGACTCCACCACCGTCGACGCCGATGACTCCCACCGCCACCGCTTCGACCCCGCCTCGGGAGCGCGGGTCGACGAGCCGTGAGCACCGTCCCGGAAGCCGAAGAAGGAGCCCGCCGCCGGGCCCGTGACACGGGCCTCGCCCTGTTGATGCTGGCGCCCTCGCTGGTGGTGTTCGCCGTCTTCGTCTTCTACCCCTTGGGCCGCACGGTGTGGGTGGGCCTGCACGAAACCCGCCGCGCCGGCTTCTTCACCCGGCTCGAGTACGTCGGCCTGTCGCAGTACTGGGACGTGCTCACCAGCGCTGCGTTCGGCCACACCTTGGGCGTGACGGCCGCTTTTGTGGCCCTCACCGTGCCCTTGGGGCTGGTGCTCGGACTCGGGTTGGCGCTCCTGGCCGACCGGTACGTGCGCGGCATCGGCATCTTCCGCACGCTCTTCTCATCGACTGTGGCCACATCGGTGGCGGTGGCGTCGGTGATGTGGCTCGTGCTGCTCAACCCCTCGATCGGTGTGCTCACCCGCATGCTCCCGTTCCAGGCCCTGAAGACGCCGGGCCTGTTCGGCCGGGAGTCGACCGCGCTGCTGGCGGTGAGCCTCACCACGGTGTGGCAGAACCTGGGTCTCAGCTTCATCGTGCTCACCGCCGGCCTGCAGTCGATACCCACCGAGCTCAAGGAGGCAGCCACGATCGACGGCGCCGGGCCGTGGCAACGCTTCACCGGCGTGATCCTGCCGGCGCTGTCCCCCACGCTGCTGTTCGTCACCACCGTGTTGCTGGTGAACGCCTTCCAGAGCTTCGGGCAGATCGACCTGCTCACCAAGGGCGGCCCGCCCCAGGGGGAAGAGGGCGCGACACGCGTCATCGTGTACGAGATCTACGACCGGGCCTACGGCACGGCCCGCAACCTGGGCGTCGCCTCGGCCACCGCCGTGATCCTTTTCGTGCTCGTGGTGATCGTGACCTTCGCCCAGTTCAAGATCGCCGAGCGGCGGGTGTTCTACCGGTGAGCAGCCCATGAGCACCGCCATACCCGCCGAGACCGCCCGCGGCCCCCGCCTCGTGGCGCGCTACGCCGTGCTCGTGGGCGTGGCCGTCCTGGTGCTGCTGCCGATCTACGTCACCGTGATCGGGGCGTTCAAGCCGGGGCGCGAGCTGCTCGACTACCCGCGCTCGCTGCTGCCCGTCGGTCTCACCCTGGACACGTTCCGGCGGGCGTGGGGCCAGGGCCGCCTCGGGCACCAGATGCTGCACTCGATGGTGGTGGCCCTCAGCATCACCGCCGGTCAGATCGTCACCTCGGTGCTGGCCGCCTACGCGTTCGCCTTCCTACGCTTCCCGGGCCGGCGCGTGCTGTTCTGGGTGTTCCTCGCCACGCTCATGGTGCCGATCGAGGTCACGATCCTGGCCAACTTCGAGACCATGCAGCACCTGGGGTGGGTCAACACCTACCCGGCGCTCATCGTGCCCTTCGTGGCCGCCGCCTTCGGCACGTTCCTTCTGCGCCAGGTGTTCCTCACGGTCCCCCAGGATCTCCGCGACGCCGCCGCCCTGGACGGTGTGGGGCACTGGCGGTTCCTGTGGGACGTGGCCGTGCCCCTGGCCCGGCCGAGCATCGGTGCCCTCGGCCTCTTCGCCTTCCTGGGCGCCTGGAACCAGTACCTGTGGCCGCTGCGGGTGACCGACGACGATTCGGTGCGCACCGTGCAGATCGGGCTGAAGCAGTTCGCCAGCGCCAACATCGACCAGCTCAACCTGGCCATGGCGGGCACCGTCATGGCCGCCCTGCCCATCGCCGTGCTGCTCATCCTGTTCCAACGTCAACTCGTGCGCGGCCTCACGGCCGGCGCCGTCAAGGGGTAGATACCGATGCCATCTCGCGCTTCTCGCCGCGTCGCCCCCGTCATCGCGGCCCTCGTCGTCGCCGGGCTGGCCG
>JBIOZN010000438.1:0-3185 GCA_044871175.1 Acidimicrobiales bacterium
GACCCCCATCACGTCGATCGAGCGGACGGCGACGACAGTACGGGGCCGAGGCGCGCCCGGGCCAACCTCCGAGACGACCGAAGGGCTCAGGGACGCTTGAAGGCCGGCTTGCGCTTCTCGAGGAACGCGGTGATGCCCTCCTGGGCGTCGTCGGTGAGCGCGGCCGCGGCCATCAGCTCGATGGCGTAGGCGTAGGCCTTCGGCTGCTCGAGGTCGATCTGGGCGTAGAAGCCGTGCTTGCCCAGACCCTTCGACATCGTCGATCCCCGAGTGGCCCGGGAGATGAGGTCGAAGGTCGCCTCGTCGAGCCGGTCGGCGGGCACCACCTTGTTGACGAGGCCCCAGTCGGCGGCCGTCGCGGCGTCGATGGCATCGCCCGTCAAGGCCATCTCGAGGGCGCGCTTGCGACCGATGTTGCGGGCCACCGCCACCAGCGGCGTGTGGCAGAAGAGGCCGCCCTTGCCGCCGGGCATGGCGAAACCGGCGTCCTCGGCGGCCACGGCCAGGTCGCACGAGGCCACCAGCTGGCACCCCGCGGCGGTGGCCAGCGCGTGGACCTTGGCCACCACGGGTTGGGGGATCGACTGGACGGCGTCCATCATCTCGGTGCACACCTCGAACAGCCGCCGGGCCGCGACGAGGTCGGCGCCGGCCATGTCGGCGAAATTGTGGCCGGCCGAGAACACCGGCCCGTTGGCGGCCAGGATCACGCCGAGGGCGTCGCTGGCCCCCACCTCGCGGAAGGCCGCCGTCAGCTCCAGCATCACGTCGAGCGACAGGGCGTTGCGCTTCTCGGGCCGGTTGAGGGTGATGGTGGTGATGTCACCCTCCTGCTTGACCAGGAGATGCTCGTACGTCATGGCCTCAGTCTCTCGGCCGCCCCGCCGAGCGTCAACGTCGAGGGCGGCGGCGGGCCATGATGGCCAGCCGATGTCCGGAGATCCTCCGCTCCACGAGACCGCACCGGGTGCCGGTCCTCCCGGCCCACCCGGGCCACGAGGCGCGCCGCCGTCACTGAACGCGCAGGCCGGGCGGGGGCTGGTCGTGGCCGCGGTGGTCGTCGCCGTCAACCTCTTGGTCTACGGGATCGCCCGCTGGGTCGACGTCCCGATGGTCCTGCCGGAGCCCGGCGACGGCGAGATCACCCGCCTACCCATCGGGGCCGTCGTCGCGGCGTCGGTGACGGCCGTCGCCATGGGGGCGGTGGCCCTCGCCCTGCTGCGCCAGTTCGCGGCCGACCGGGCCGACATGGCCTTCGCGGTCCTGGTGCTGGTCTTCGTGCTCGTGTCCCTGAGCGCCCCGCTGTCGCTCGACACCGACACGGCGACCAAGGTCGTCCTCGTGCTCATGCACCTGCTCACCGCCGCCGTCACCCTGGTCGGCCTCACGCGACCAGCAAGCGCCCGGGACTGACCGAACGGCGATGCGGATCGTGACCTGGAACCTGTGGTGGCGCTTCGGGCCGTGGGAGGCCCGCCAGGAGGCGATCGACGCCGTCTTGGCCGAGCTCGATGCTGACGTGGTCTGCCTGCAGGAGACCTGGGTGGCCGAGGGGGGCGCCCAGCAGGCCACGCTGCTCGGTGACCGGCTGGGCTGTCACGCCACCCGCAACGAACCGGCGTGCTTCGACGGCTTCGGGATCACCAACGCCGTCCTCAGCCGTTGGCCGATCGCCGCACAGCACGTCGCCCCGCTCCCCGGCCCGGACGGCAGCCCCTCCCGCCGCCACGCCGTGGTCGCCGAGCTGGCCAGCCCGTTCGGCCCGGTGCGGGTGGTGAGCACCCACCTGCACCATCCCCCCACGGCCAGTGCCACGCGCGTCGCGCAGGCCCGGGCGCTGGCCGAGCTGGTGGCCGGTCACCGGGGCGACCCCGAGCGCGACTTCCCCGTCCTGGTCGGGGGCGACTTCAACGCCGTGTCGTGGTCGGACGAGCTGCGCCTCCTCACCGGAGCCGCTCCGGTGCCCGTGCCCGACCTGGCCTTCACGGACTGCTGGGAGCACGCCGGCGACGGCGGCGCCGGTCACACGTGGGCCACGACCAACCCCTACCTCGCCGACAGCGCCATCCCCAACCGTCGCATCGACTACCTCCTGGTGTCGTGGCCCCGGCCCCGCCCGCTGGGCAATCCCGTCCGGGTCTGGCTGGCGGGCACCGAGGCCGTCGACGGCGTCCAGCCCTCCGACCACTACGCCCTCGCGGCCGACCTGGTGTCGCCGACCTGACGGGCGCGCGCCTGATCGGGTCCATCTACGCTCGGTTGCCTTCGGGTCGCAGCGGGGGCTGCGGCGCAGACGACCAGATGGGGGCTCGGCATGACCACTCGCATGCGCTTCGGCACGTTCATGGCTCCGTTCCACCCGGCCGGGGAGAACCCGACGCTGCTCCTCGACGGCGACCTCGCGCTGCTGGAGCACATGGACCGGCTCGGGTTCGACGAGGCGTGGATCGGCGAGCACCACTCCGCCGGCACCGAGGTGATCGCCTCGCCGGAGATCTTCATCGCCACGGCGGCGGAGCGGACCCGCAACATCAGGCTGGGCTCCGGGGTGATCAGCGCCAGCTACCACAACCCCCTCTGGGTGGCCGAGCGGGCGGTCCTGCTCGATCACCTCACCAAGGGCCGCTTCATGCTGGGCCTCGGGCCGGGCGCCCTGCCCAGCGACGCGGCCATGATCGGCCTCGACATGCCGGCCACGCGCGAGCTGTTGGAGCAGGCCCTCGACGTGATCGTCCGCTTGATGGCCGACGAGGTGGTCACCTTCAAGAACGACCGGTGGGACCTGCGCGAGGCCCGGCTGCACCTGCGGCCCTACACGCCTGGTGGCCCGGAGATCGCCGTCGCCGCGGTCGCCTCGCCGGCCGGTCCCCGACTGGCCGGGCGCTACGGGCTCGGTCTGCTCTCGATCGGCGCCACCACGGCGGCGGGCTTCGACGTCCTGGGTCTGCACTGGGACGTCATGGAGGAGCGGTCGGCGCACTACGGCGTCACCGTCGACCGCGACGCGTGGCGTCTGGTGGGGCTGATGCACATCGCCGAGTCCCGTGAGCAGGCCTACCGCGACGTCGAGCATGGCATCGAGGACTGGTTCGACTACTTCCAGCACACCGCGGCGTTCCCCCAGATGGACGTGGGCACCGGCTCGAACGTGCGGGAGTGCATCGACTTCGTCAACGACAGCGGCC
>JBIOZN010000439.1:0-13758 GCA_044871175.1 Acidimicrobiales bacterium
GCGCCGGGGAGCGTTGGGTCAGTTTTCGCGCGCAGGCGACGCGAAAGTGACCCAACGCTCCGGGGTGGGCGGTGGGTGGGGGTAGAACGGCGGCATGCGCATCGGAATGTCGGTCCCCGAGCCCGCCTCGGGCTCCATCGACGAGCTCACGGCCACTCTCCAGCAGGCGGCCGACGACGGTTTCGCCTCGGCCTGGGTGTCCGACATCGTGTTCGGCCTCGACGGGCTCACCGCCCTGGGCCTGGCGGCGCGCGCCGTGCCGGGGATCGAGGTGGGCACGGCCGTCACCCCCACCTACTTCCGCCACCCCTCCGTGCTGGCGCGCCAGGCCATCACCGTCGACATCGCCACGAACGGCCGCCTCGCCCTGGGCATCGGGTTGTCCCACCAGGTCGTGATCGAGTCGCTCCTGCACCTCTCGTTCGACCGCCCCGCTCGCCACATGCGCGAGTACCTGGCCGTCCTGCTGCCGCTCGTGCGGGAGGGCAAGGTGTCCTTCCGGGGCGAGACCGTGGGCGCCGACCTCGAGCTCACCGTCCGCCCCGTCGGGCCGCTGCCGGTGCTGCTGGCGGCGCTGGCCCCGCGCATGCTGGCGCTGGCCGGGGCCGAGGCCGACGGCACCGTGCTGTGGATGACGGGCCCCAGGGTGATCGCCGAGCACATCGTGCCGCGTATCCGGGAGGCCGCCGTTGGCGCCGGTCGACCCGACCCCCGGGTCGTGTGCCTCCTGCCCGTGTGCGTCACCGCCGACGCGGCCGCCGCTCGTGAGCGGGCGGCGCGCGCCTTCGCGATCTACGACACCCTGCCCTCCTACAAGGCCATGCTCGACCTGGAGGGCGCGGCCGGGCCCGGAGATGTCGCCATCGTCGGCGACGAGAGCGCCGTGCGGCGCCAGATCGGCGCCCTCGCCGCCATGGGTGTCACCGACTTCGTGGCCGCCGAGTTCGGCCCCTCACGCGAGCGGGCCGACACGCATGCCCTGCTCCGCGAGCTGGCCGGCTCGGGGGCCTAGCTGTCCTTGGCGTAGTCGCTCAGCCGGCGCAGCACCGTGATCCCGATGTTCGTGCCGTGCTGGGGCAGCTCGGACTGGAAGATCCGCGTCATCTCGGGGCGCTCGAAGTACTTGGCAGCATCGGCCAGCGAGTCGAAGCTGAACTCCACGACGCGCTGGGGCGACGACGAAAAGACGTTGTCGTATGACGCCAGGTGCACGAGCTCGTCGGGCTTCTGCAGCAGGTCCGCGATCGAGCGGACCCACTCGAGATACCCGCGCTTCTGCCCGGGGGGGTAGTCGATCGTGTACACGTACTTGATCATCGACGTCCTCCTGTCGGTCGCCCTCACCGGTCACGATAACCCTGGCGGAAGGAGCGCTAGCTTGAGCCCCCGCAACGCAGGGGGGACCGCATGGAGACGCACTTCAGCGCCATCTGGGAGGCCATCGCCGACACCGTGCCCGACCAGGCGGCGGTCGTGCAGGGCGACCAGCGCCTGGCCTGGCGCGAGTACGAGCAGCGGGCGGCCCGACTCGCCCGGGCCCTGCTCGACGCCGGCATCGAGCCCGGGGCCAAGGTCGGGATGTACCTCTACAACTCGCCCCAGTACTGCGAGACGAACTTCGCCGCCCTCAAGATCCGCGGCGTTCCCATCAACGTCAACTACCGCTACCTCGACCGTGAGCTGCAGTACTTGCTCGACAACGCCGACGTCGAGGGCCTCGTGTTCAACACCTCGCTGGCCGACCGGGTGGCGCGGGTGCGGGGCGGGCTCGACCGGATCCGGCTGCTCGTCGAGGTCGACGACGGTGCCGCCGCCGATGGCACCAAGCACGTCGACGGGGCGGTCGCCTACGAGGACCTCCAGGCCACGCTGGCTCCCGCCGACCGCATCGCGCCCACCGGCGACGAGCTCTACATCCTCTACACCGGCGGCACGACGGGGATGCCCAAGGGCGTCGTGTACTCGCTGCAGGAGTTCACCCGGTTCTTCCTCCAGTCGTACCCGCCCATGATCGGGCTGGAGCCCATCGACGACCCCGCCGAGGTGGTGGCCACCGCCCGCCGCCTGTACCAGGCGGGCACGCCCCTGGTGGCCATGTCGGGGCCGCCCCTGATGCACGGCACCGGGTGCTGGCTGGGGATGATGACCCCGCACCTGTTCGGCGGCACCGCCGTGCTGCTGCAGGGGCGGGGCCTCGACCCGGTGGAGCTCTGGGACACCGTCGAGCGCCAAGGGGTGCAGCAGCTGATCATCGTGGGCGATGCCTTCGCCCGGCCGTTGCTGCGCGCCCTCGACGAGCAGCCGGGCCGGTGGGACCTGTCGTGGCTGCGCCTCATCGTGTCCTCGGGGGCCATGTTCTCGGCCGATGTGAAGCAGGGGCTCGTCGGCCACATGCCCGGAGTGGCCATCGCCGACGTCCTGGGATCCACCGAGGGCGGCATGGGCGCGTCCATCACCACCAAGGACACACCGCGCAACGAGACGGCCAAGTTCACCCTCAACCCCACCAGCAAGGTCTTCACCGAGGACGATCGCGAGGTGCGGCCGGGGTCGGGTGAGATCGGCGTGGTCGCCAACGGGGGTCTGGTGCCGCTCGCCTACTACAAGGACCCCGAGAAGTCGGCCCGCACGTTCCGGGAGGTGAACGGCGTCCGCTACTCGTTCCCGGGCGACATGGCGACCATCGCCGCCGACGGCACGCTGGTGCTGTTCGGCCGCGGCTCCAACTGCATCAACACCGGCGGCGAGAAGGTGTACCCCGAAGAGGTCGAGGAGGCCATCAAGGTTCATCCCGGCGTCGAGGACTCACTGGTGTTCGGCCTCCCCGACGAGCGCTTCGGCGAGCGGGTGGTGGGCGTCGTCTCGCTCGTCCCCGGCAGCACGGCCACCGGCGAGGAGGTCATCGCCGCCACGCGCGAGCGCCTGTCGAGCTACAAACTCCCCAAGGAGCTCCGGGTCGTGCCCCGAGTGCCCCGCACGCCCAGCGGCAAGGCCGACTACCCGTCGGCCCGCCAGGCGTTCGGCTAGGCGCCCGCTTCGCCCGGGCGCGGCGGTCAGAACTCCAGGGCGCGCACCTCGTCGAGCAGGTCGTCCAGCGGCGGCCAGTTCATCTGGCTGCCGGCGGCGTCGGCCACGATCACCGCCCCGTTGATCATGCGCGCCGCCGGCGTGCACAAGAACAGGGTCACCGCGGCCATGTCCTCGGGGTCGGCGTAGCGCGACCGGCTGGGCTGGGCCCGCCACTCCTCCTCAGTGAAGCCGTAGTTGGCGGCCGCCGCCGGGCTCACCGTCGTGCCCGGGGCCAGCGCGTTGATCGTGACGTTGCGCTCCTCCACGTACGGGGCCAGGCTGCGCGTGAGGTTGACCACGCCCGCCCGCGCCGCGCCGGAGTGGGCGAACAGCGGGGCCCCGCGTTCGAAGCAGAACACGTGCACGACGTTGACGATCGACCCCCGGCCCCGGCCCATCAGGTGGGGCAGGAACCGGCTGCACACGTTCCACGTGCCGTTCAGGTTGAGGTCGATCACCGCCCGCCACCCGTTGTCGCTGATGGCGAAGGGGTGGGCCATGAACTGCCCACCGGCGTTGTTGATCACGAAGTCGACGCTGCCGAAGCGCTCGAGCGAGGCGTCCCGCAGCGCCTCCACCGCGGCCACGTCCCGGATGTTGACGTCCACCTCCAGCCACTCCCGACCGAGGGCCCCGATCTCCTCACCGACCTCTTTCAATTCGTCGGGCTCGTTGCTGGCGATGACCACGTTGGCGCCGTACTGGGCAAAGCCGAGGGCGATCGAGCGGCCGATGCCCCGGCCCGCCCCCGTGACCACCGCCGTCGTCCCGTCGAAGACGCCGGGGGCGAACACCCGGCGGGGATCGGACGCTGCGAAGCTCATCGTTGCCCCCTCTTCCGGCCCGTCGCCCGGGCGAGCGCCGGCTCAACATAGGCCCCCCTCCGGGCTCGCCGCGCCACCGCTGCCCAGACTCGTCCGGCCCGGCACTTTGGCGCGTCGCGAGGGTCGTGTCGAGAAGTACCTCGAGATATCAGGATCGCTACCGGCCTCCTCGCCGACGTGTGAGGAGTCAGTGCGCCGGCTCGCCCACCCGAGGGGTGAGCCGGGCCACCTCGGCGCGCAGTTGGCGGCGCTCCTGCCAGCGAGCGGTGTCGTCCCGGAGCAGGGCGGCGATGGCGAACGGCCGGGTCTCGCCCGGCCGGGTCAGCAGCGTCACGGTGAAGGCCACCGACAGCGTGCGGCCGTCACGATGGTCGGCGGGCACCTCGAGAAGTCGGTCGCCATAGCGCGTCTCGCCCGTCGCCATGGTGGTGCGGTAGCCGTCCCAGTGCCGTTGGCGAAGCCGTTCGGGGATGATGAGGTCGAGCGTGCGCCCGACGGCTTCCGTCGGCGTCCAACCGAAGAGCCGCTCGGCGGCCTGGTTCCAGAAGATGATCGTCCCGTCGGCATCGGCCACGACGAGGGCGTCGGCGAGCTGGTGCACCAGCTGCACGAGGGCCGCGTCGGCGATGGCGTCGGGCGGCTCGAACAGGTGGGCCCAACACGGCGGATCGCCACCCTGGTCCTCAGACGCCGTCATGCGGCCGATTCTTGTCCTCCCGCCGGTGCGTCGTCCACGGGCTCGGCACGGGCCGTCTCGGCGCGATTCCCGCCCACATATGGCGGATTCGCGCCGAGAGTTCCTCGAGTCATCCCTCCGTGCGACAGGGCACGAGACCATCGAGCGCGTCGTCGATGGCCCCGGCCGTCAGCGGCTCCTCGGCCGGGAAGCGGCCCACGAACGTCACCGACACCTCGTCGTTCTCGACCGCGCCCGCGTCAGTAGTGAGGGGCTGCGCCAACCGATCGCCCCAGCGCATCCGCACATGGAACGTCCCTTCATGGCCGACCTTGGGTACCAGGGCGGCGCTGGCCAACGCCCGTGTGGGGGCCATGGCGATCTCGGTCCGGCGCCAACCGCGAATGGCGTCGAGGGGGAGGTTGGGCACGTTGAGGTTGACGAGCACGGCCTCCCGAGGCGGGTCGTGCGCCAGCGCCTCCACGACGGTGTCGGCCACGGCCGCCGCCGTCTCCCAGCGCTGGTTGAGCAGCATCTCGTCCCAGGCCTGGCCCTCGATCGCGTCCCCCGTGACGTTCTGGCTGACGGCGATGGCATTGATGCCCCCGTTGCGCGCCGTCAGGGCGGCGCCGACCGTGCCCGAGTGGTAGATGGCGCGACCGACGTTGGCCCCGGGATTGATGCCCGAGACGACGAGGTCGGGCGGGGGACCGAAAGCCCCCAGGCGAGCGAAGGTGACGCAGAGCGCAGGTGCGGCGGTCAGCGCCCAGGCTTCGTCGACCCCAGGCAGGGCGACGCGAGCAACTTCGGGCTGGATTCGGTTCAGCGCCCCGATGGAGGCGCTGGCGCCGGAGTACTCGGTGTCGGGCGCCACCACGACGACCTCGCCGTGCCGGCGCACGGCCTGGGCCAGCAGGCGCAGCCCTTCGCAACCGATCCCGTCGTCGTTCGTGACCAAGATGCGCATGGGTGCTGCTTAGCGGACGTGACCGACCGTGCCGGCCCTCGGGCGGGGGAACGGAGGAAGATGATGACCATGAGCAAGTTCGTCGTGGGAACCGACGGTTCCGAGCACGCGGCCGTGGCCATGCGCTGGGCCGTCGAGGAGGCCGAGGTCCACGGGGCCGACGTCGAGATCGTGCTCGCATGGAGCTTCCTCGACCAGCACCACGCCGATCGGTCGGATCGGTTCGACCCGCACTACACCGACGAGAGCGCCCGGGCCGCGCTGGCGGCATGGGTGGGCGAGGCGATCGGCGACCAGCATCCCGTCGGGCAGCGGGTCGTCAACGACCTCCCCGTCCGGGCGCTGCTCGAGGCCGGTGATGCCGCCGACCTGCTGGTCCTGGGCGCCCGGGGTAAGGGAGGTTTCGAGGGCCTCCTTCTCGGATCGGTGAGCGAACGGGTCGCACAGCTCGCCACCCGGCCGGTCGCCGTCGTGCGCCAGGAAGCGCCGGTGCGCGGAGGGCGGGTGGTGGTGGGTGTCGACGGATCGGCACGGTCGGTGCACGCCCTGCGCTGGGCGGCGGCCGAAGCCCGGGCCCGGAGCGCCGAGGTCGACGTGGTCCACGCCTGGCGGCTGCCCGTGGCCACCACGGCGATGATGGGCTTCGCCGTCGGCATCAACGAGATGGAGGAAGCCGGGCGTTCCGTGCTCGACAGCGCGCTCGCCGATCCCTCGTTGGCCGGCGTCAAGGCGCACGCCCACCTCACCCACGACAGCCCGGCTCGCGCGCTGATCGAGCGCGCCGAGGGTGCGGGCCTCCTGGTGGCGGGCACACGCGGCCACGGACGGGTGAGCGGCGCGTTGATGGGCTCGGTCAGCCGCCAACTGCTGCATCACGCCCCCGTGCCCGTGGTGGTGGTCTAGCGGCCGAGGGGGCGGTCAGCGGTTCTCGAAGAGGGCGAGCACGTCGGGATGGCCGGTGCCGGCGGTGACCCCGCCATCCACTACCAGGTTGGCGCCGTTGACGAAGCTGGCGTCGTCGGAGGCGAGAAAGGCGATGGCGGCGGCGACCTCGTCGGGCCGGCCGCAGCGACGCAGCGGGATCCGTTCCTCGAACGCCGCTCGGGCCCGTGGATCCGACATGGTCACCGTCGTGAGGGGTGTGTCGATCGCCCCCGGGGACACGGCGTTGACCCTGATTCCTTCGGGGCCGAACTCCAACGCCAGCGCACGCGTGAGGTTCACGACCGCCGCCTTGGCCGCGTTGTAGGACGCGAAGCCGCGGTCGGCGCGGACACCGTCGAGCGACGCGACGTTGACGATGGCGGCTCCACCCACGGCGCCGCCGCCCTCGGCCGCGGCCGTCGCGGCGATCATGGCGCGCAGGTGCGGGATGGCCAGCTGGCAGCTGTCGAACACGGCGTCGAGGTTCAGCGCCATGGTCCGCCGCCAGTGCTCGGCCTTCAGCGTCAGCGTGGGCGCGACGACGAGGTTGCCGGCGTTGTTGACCACGACGTCGAGCCGCTCGAAGCGCTCGATCGTGCGGCGGTAGAGCGCATCGAGCTCGTCGCGGCACGTGACGTCGGCCCGGACGAACGCCAGGCGGGGTGATGCCAGCTCAGCCAGGACGGCCTGGCCCTTGTCGGCCGTGCGGCCGCAGAACACGACCGAGGCCCCCTCGGCCAGCAGGCGGGTCACCGTGGCCCGGCCGATGCCGGTGGTTCCCCCGGTGACCACGGCGACCCGGCCGGCCAAGCGCCCCGGAGGTGTGGTCATCGCCCGGCGACCTCGGGGATCAGGAGCGCCGCCGCCGGACGCCCGGGCTGGGCACGACGCCTGGCATGTGCGGGGCGACGCCGTGGAGGAGGAGCCGGACGGCCTGGTCGGCCAGGTGGTCGACCGCCGCCTCGTCGGTCGCCCGGAACCACTCCGAGGTCCAGTTCATGGCGCCGAAGGCCAGCATGCGAGCGACGAACAGGTCGACGTCGCCGGCGACCTGGCCCGCCTGCTGGGCGGCGGCGAAGAGGTCGTGCCAGTAGTCGCCGTAGGCGCGCATGTCCTTGCGGTGCGCTCGCGCCAGGTCGCTGGGCAGCTGGGCGACGATGCGGGCCTGGGCCGAGGTGTACGAGCTGAACCCGATGATCGAGCGGGTGTGGGCCCCGATGGCGGCCGCCAACCGCTGGAGAGGGGTAGCCGACGGCGGCAACCGCCCGACGGCCGTGGCCACGCGGTCCCACGAGTTCTCGATGCCGAGCCGAAGGATCTCGCCGACCAGCTCGTCGCGAGACGCGAAGTGGTAGTAGAGGCTGCCCGCCTGCAGGCCGGCGCGGGCGGCGATGTCGGCCAGCCGCGCCTCGGCGTACCCCCGCTCGGCCAGCACCTCGGCGGCGGCGTCGAGGATGCGTTGGCGCGTGCGCTCCGACTTCGTCTGCTGTGCCGGCACCGACCTGATGATGCCATGGCGACTTGCCGGTTGCCGCCCGATCTCTACGAATTATTAGAATCCCCGGCTCGATGGACAGCGGTGACGTCCCCGCCCGCGAAGCGATCCGCTCCACCATGTCGGTGTACGCGACGGCCGGCGACCGGGGCGCGCTGGACGAGCTGGCCTCGGCCTTGGCGCCGAACGGCGTGCTCGAGCGGTTCGGCGGTCGAAGGTCATCGCGCCCGGACTGGCGCAGTTTTCGAACGAGGCTTAGACTTTCCACTGATGGCCCAGCCGGGCCGCGAGCCGAAGGGAAGGAGCGCTCATGGATGTCGGGGTGCAGACGCTGTTCTCCAGCCACGGCTGGCAGGGCATCACCGACGGGCAGGTGTACCGGGAGGACACCGACCTGGCGCTGCTGGCCGAGGAGCTGGGGTTCGACTGCGTCTGGGCCGTCGAGCACCACTTCTACGACTACTCGTTCTGCCCGGACAACACCGAGTGGCTGGCCGCCATTGCGGCGCGCACGAGCCGGATCGATGTCGGCACCGCAGCGGTGATCATGCCGTGGAACGAGCCCCTGCGGGTCGCCGAGAAGGTGGCGTTGCTCGACCACATCGCCGCGGGCCGGCTGCGCTTCGGCATGGGCCGGGGGCTCTCACGGCGGGAGTACAGCCACTTCCGTGGGATCGAGATGGACGAGTCACGGGAGCGCTTCGACGAGGGGGCCGCCATGGTGGTGGAGGCGCTCGAGACGGGGTGGATCGAGGGCAGTGGCCCGTTCTACCCGCAGCCCCGCACGCCGATCCGCCCCGCCCCGGAGCGGTCCTTCGAGGGTCGGACGTACGCGGTGGCGACATCCGAGGATTCGTTGGAGGCGGCCGCCCGGCTGAAGGCGGCGATGGTGATGTTCGCCGACCGCTCGTGGAAGGGGCGGCTGCCGGCCATCGAGAAGTGGCGCGCCATGTATCGCGAGTTCAACGCCTCCGAGCCGCCGCCCCCACTGATCTGCGACTTCGTGTACTGCCAGCCCGATGCCGACGTGGCGGCCGAGCGGGGGCCCGGCTACATCGCCACGTACCTGGAGAGCGTGCTCGAGCACTACGAGATCATGAGCGACCACTTCACCACGACGAAGGGGTACGAGGCCTACGCCAGCGCGGCCGGGGCACTGCGACGGATGGGCGCCTCGGGCTTCCTGGAGGGTTTCCTCGACGCCACCGCCCACGGCACGCCCGAGCAGGTGCTGGCCAAGTACCGCGCCCGGTGGGAACTGCTGGGGCCGTTCGAGGCGGCGCCGGCGTTCCGCTTCGGCGGGATCCCGTACGAGGAGTCCGAGGCCAGCATGCGCCTCTTCGCCGCCGAGGTCCTGCCGGAGCTGAAGTCGTGGAGTTGAGATGGACCTCGGCCTGACCGGCCGGGTCGTGCTGGTGACGGGCGGGGCGTCGAACATCGGGCGTGCGATCTGCTTCGCCTTCGCCCGCGAGGGCGCGTCGTCGCCCTGCTCGACCGCGACGCCGCGATGGCGGCGCGCACAGCCGACGACATCCGAGCCGAAGGCGGCCAGGTGAGCGGCTTCGCCATGCCCCGCTGAGACTGACCCGCTGAGACTGATCGGAGACACGCCCGATGCGCCACGAACGACAGGTCGAGCTCCTCCAGCGAGTGGCCGACGCCGGCGAGCATTTTCACGGCTTGCAGGCACCCGAATGCTCGGTCTCCCCGGCTGCGGCCTACACCGACCCCGAGCGGTTCGAGCGCGAGCGGCGCGTGCTGTTTCGCGACGGTCCGGTGTTCTTCGCCCTCAGCGCCGCGCTGGCCGATCCGGGCGACTACCTCGCCGACACCGTCGGCGGCGTGCCCCTCATCGTGGTCCGCCAGCGCGACGGGAGCCTGCGCGCCCTGGTGAACGCCTGCCGCCATCGCGGCGCCCCGGTCGTCGCCCCGGGCACCGGCGGCGAGGAGGCCCGCTCGTTCACTTGCCCCTACCACGGCTGGGTCTACGGCGCCGACGGTGCCCTCAAGGGCCGGCCGCTGTCGGCCGGCGCCTTCGACGACGTCAGCATGGACTGCGGACTGCACCGCGTCGCCGTCGCCGAGCGGTACGGGCTGATCTTCGTCCGCCCGGGCGGGATTTCAGCGATCGACGTCGACGAGTTCCTGAGCGGTGCCCAGCACGACCTCGCCGACTTCGCCCTCGACCGCTACGTCCACGTCGAGAGTCGCGTCCACACGTGGAAGATGAATTGGAAGCTCTTCCTCGACACGTTCACCGAGAGCTACCACATCCGCACGCTGCACCACGAGACGCTGTTCCCCCGCTTCAACTCCGACTGCACGATCTGCGAGGGCTTCGGCCGCCACTGCCTGTCGATCGGATTGCGCGCCGACGTGCTCGACGAGACCCGCAAACCCGTCGAGGAGTGGTCGATCCTGCCCTACGGCACGATCCAGTACTTCCTCGTGCCCAGCGGCCTCGTCGTCCACCAGCTCGACCACGTCGAGACCTGGCGGGTCGAGCCCATCGACGTGCGCACCTCGCGCCTCACCACCGCGATCTACGCGCCGGAAAGGCCCGACACGGACAAAGCGTTGAACCACTGGCTTAAGAACCTCGACCTGCTCCTCAAGGTCACGGGCACCGAAGACTTCCCGCTGATGGAGCAGATCCAGGCGAACCTCGACTCCGGCGCCCTCCCCGAGGTCGTGTACGGCCGCAACGAGCCCCCTCTCATCTACTACCACCGCGAGATCGACAAGCTGGTCGGGGCGTGAACGCTGAGGGGTGCGATGACCGACGCCACCGTCAAGCAGCGCCGGGCGGCCGCCGCCGTCGACTGGGACGCCCTGATCCACGACGACGTCGACCGGCTGAGCGCCGTGGAGCAGCTCCTGTACCGCGAGGCCCGCCTGTGCGACGAGCACCGCTTCGAGGTGCTCGCCGCGTTCCTGATCTGATCGACGGCTGATGGTCTCGGGTGCACGTCGCCGTAGCCAGTGCCGGCCGCGGCCTGCTTCCCTGGCCTGGGGGACGTCGGTCGAGGCGGTGGACGCGGACGTTCGAGGCGGGCCGCCCTCCCGGTCGAGCGACGCGCCATGGCGGCTCTGCTGGCTCGGCTGCGGGCTTACCGGTGGCGACGCGTGGGCCGGTCGCGTTCGTCGGCCAACTGCGCTTCTGCCTCGAGGGCGACCACGAATCGTCCAAGGTCCGAGCGCTGGTGTCCTCGACGGAAGCGAGCAGGTACGCGCCGCCGTGGTGGCCGGGACGGTTCAAGAACCGACGGAAATAGAAGCGGTACGGCACCACGAACTCCTTTCAGGAGTCGGTCATCGGTGCCGGTCACCACTCCTTGCATCAGACCTGTCGTCGCACGTCGCCACTGCCCTCGATCCTACGGGGGGCGCCCCATGCCGGCGCCGCAGATTTCCGGAGCGTTCGATCGGTCGTGGCGTGCACGGCACGGCGAAAGCAACCTTTCGAGCGATGTGGCTCATTACCGGTGCTCGTGTCGATTGTCGGTCGCCCCAGCCCGCTCGGGGCCGGAGCCTACCGAGGAGCGCCCGACCGGCGCCTTGACCTGGTCCGCCGGGCGGGGGCCGCTACTGACGACGAGCGCGGCCATCAGCCGGCCGGCCACGGCAATGGCGTGGTCGGAATCCCGCGTCGTCAGCTCCTGGGGCGAGCTGGTCGCCACGACCCACATCTGCTGCAAGTCCATCCAGTCGCGGTCGGGGCCCGCGCCACGCCACCAGCCGGTCGTGCGCCCGACGATCGAGCGGCCGGCCACGGCTCGCTGGTCGGCTCGGATGCGCTCGAGCAGGACCTCGTAGGCCGCCACCGCTTCGACCACCGCCAAACGGTGGAACCCGCGGGCCGCCTGGTCGGCGGCATGGTGCAGCATCACCGCGTCGAGGGGCGCGTCTCGTTCCTCGATCAGACGATGCACCCACAATCGGGTCGGCGCGGCCTCGGCCTCGAAGCGCAGGGCGCTGCGGGCGCCGATGACGTAGGCCACCGAACCGGTGATGAGCACGGCGGCCAAGGCCAGCAGGCCGGCCCACGTGGGGGGCCGGAGCGTCACGGGCACCAGTGCCCCGAGGGCCCAAGCGAGCTGGAAGCCGCTCTCGAATCGGGCGAACAGGCGGCCTCGGTTGGCGTCCGGGACCTTGTGCTGGATGAGGCTGTCGAAGGCCTGGCGCCCGACGTTGGCGCCCAGCCCGAGGGAGAAGGCGGCGCCCAGGACTGACGGCCGTCCTACCTGCACGCCGGCGGCGAGAATGAAGACGGCCGGGACGACCAGGGCCAGTGCCATCAGCTGCTCCTCGTGGAGCCAGCGCCGAAGTTGACTGGCAGCAAACGTCCCGACGACGGCGCCAGCCCCGCCGGCGGCGAGGGCGAGCCCGAAGAACCACGCCGGCTCGTCGGCCTCCCGCAGGGCGAAGGCCAGCAGGAAGACGAGGAACCCGATGCCGGCGCGAAGCACGGCCATGGCGCCGGCGGCCAGCATCGGGGCGGGGGCGTGGACCTCGACGTACTCGAGGGCGCGCGACACGTCCTCGCCCGGGCCGGGATGGGGCAGATGCGTGCCGGCCCAGGTTGCCGCGCCGTAGAAGGCGGCGGCGAGCACGAGCACCCACGGCGCACCGGTCAAGCCGGTGACCGCGGCCCCCGCCACCGCGCCCACGGATCCGGCCAGCGCGCTGACGAAGGAGAGGCGAGCATTGGCGTCGACCAGCGCTTCGGCGTCGCGGATGATGGCGGGTACGAGCGCGGTCTTGGCGACCGCGTACATCTTGCTCAGGCCGAGTACGGCGAGCGCTTCCGGGTAGACGAACAGGGTCCTGAGGTTGCCGGCCATGCCGATGCAGATGACACCCCGGGCCAAGCACACGCCTGCGATCACCAGACGGTGACCGCCGCGGTAGCGATCGACCAGCGGCCCGATGAAGGGCGCCGCCAAAGCGAAGGGCACGACGGTGAGCAGAAGGTAGAGGATGATCTTGGGGCGAGCGGCCGTGGCCGAGACCGAGAAGAACAGCGATCCGGCCAACGACACGGCGAAGCAGGCGTCGGCCGCCGAGCTGAGGGCATGGGTCTGGAGCTGGCGGGCGAAAGGGCCCCGGCCGAACAATCCGTCATGGCGGCGCCCAAGGGGTGCCGACGACCACGCCGCCTGTGCCGACCGGATGAGGGTGCGAACCGCTCTGCTGCCCACGCTGCTCCCGACTCGTCACGTTCGCCCAACCTCCTGCCCCTGGGCGACGTCCGCCACTTCTTAGGCCAACTCGCGGAGCGCTGCTATCTGGATCGCCGTCGCCCGCGCGATCGCGAACTGGACGTCCGCCACGGTCGAGCACCACGACGTCGCCGCCGGGCTCAGTGGCGGTTGCTGGCGGAAGCGACCGCGGTCCTCGGCGCGCCAACGACGAAGAGATGGTGAACCGATCCCTTGAGGCGGGCGCGTGGCGCTGAGGGCCCGTGACCTGCCGACAAGAGCGCGCTCGAGCGGCGGAGGCTGCAACTGCCCATTCGGCCGGTGGCGGGCGACGCCGAGTACCTGGAGAGGGGCGACGGTGTGGTCGTCGGTGCCGATCGCCAGGAGTCCAAGGCCGAGTTCGGCTCGGACCTCGACCCGTCGCCCACCTCCTGTGGGCGATCTACGCCGACGTGCCCGACCCACTTGTCGCACTGCTTGGGGAACCGTCGGCTGCCACCGTCGCCTTCCACCCCCTGGCGTTCGGCTCAGACTTCGCTGGTACGCCTGGTCAGGCTGGTCGGGGAGGGGGGATTTGAACCCCCGACCTCCTGCACCCAAAG
>JBIOZN010000440.1:0-11247 GCA_044871175.1 Acidimicrobiales bacterium
GCTCGAAGGGGGGAGGCGATGGCCGGCGACGGAGGTGGGCGGGTGGCGGTGGTGTCGGGGGGCGGCACCGGGATCGGCCGCGCCGTCGCGGCCGCCCTGGCGGCCGACGGCTTCGAGGTGGTGGTCGTGGGCCGGCGGGCCGACGTGCTGGCGCGAGCGGCCGACGAGATCAACGCCGCCACCGCGAGCGGTCCGTCGGGGGGCGGCAGGGTGCGGGCCGAGCCCGCCGACGTCACCGACCCGGCGGCGATCGAGCGGCTGGTCGCCGGCGTGGTCGAGCGGTCGCCCGTGGTCGACGTCGTCGTCAACAACGCCGGCGCCCCCGCGGCGTCGGGCGGCGCCGGCCTCCACGACCTGGCCGACGCCTGGATGGCCGCCTTCCGGTCCAACACCCTGTCGGCCGTGCTGCTCACCCACGCGCTCGAGCCCCACCTGCGCCGGCCCGGCGGCCGCGTGGTGCTCATCGGGTCACGGGTGGCCCGCACCGGCGGAGCCACGCCCGCCTACGTGGCCGCCAAGGCCGCGCTCAACGGCTGGGTGGTCCCCCTGGCCACCCGGCTCGGGCCCGAGGGCATCACCGCCAACGTGGTGTCCCCCGGCTACATCACCGGCACCGAGCTGCTGGCCGGCCGACTGAGCCCGGAGCGCCACGAGCGGCTGCTGGGCGCCATCGCCGCCCGCCGGGCGGGGGAGCCCGAAGAGGTCGCCGCCGTCGTGGCCTTCCTGGCCTCCCCGGTGGCCGCCTTCGTGAACGGTCAGGTGATCGGCGTCGACGGCGGCGAGACGGCCCGATGACGATGCCCGCCGCCGTGGCCGCGCCCTCCGGCATCGTGCAGATCGCCTACGCGGTCGACGACCTGGAGACGGCCGCTCGGCGCTGGGCGAGCCGAGTCGGCGCCGGCCCGTTCTTCGTACGCCGCCACTTCGCGCTGGCGTCGGCGACCCACGCCGGCGCCCCCGCCGTCTTCGACCACTCGTCGGCCTACGGCCAGTGGGGCGCCGTGCAGGTGGAGCTCGTGCATGTCCATTCCGCCGAGCCGGCGTCGCTGGCGGCCATCGTCCGACGGGCCCCGGGGATCCACCACGTCGCCTGGTTCGTCCCGTCCTTCGCCGGCGAGCAGGAGCGGGTCGAGCGGCTGGGCTGGCCCAACGTCCTGGTGGCCGACACCGCCCACGGGCTCCGGTTCGGCTTCCACGACGCCCGGGACACCCTCGGCCACCTGGTCGAGTTCTACGAGCCGAGCGAGCGCCTCCGGGCGTTCTACGCCTCGGTCGCCCGCGCCGCCGAGGGCTGGGACGGAAGCGACCCCGTGCGGGAGCCGTAACATCGCCCGGTCACCCCTCTCCCGGTAGGAGGACCGCGATGGCATCGACGACGGGCACCGAGGCCGAGGTCGGGCAGGACATCCTGCTCGGCATCTACGAGACCGTCGCCCGGATCCGCGCCTTCGACGACAAGGCCCAGGCCCTCATCGCCGGCGCCCAGGCGTACTTCGTCCACTACCCCGTCCGCGGCCACGAGATCATCTCGGCGGCGGTGGCCGCCACGCTCGAGCCCGACGACTACATGACCGCCACCTACCGGGGCACGGCTGACTGGATCGCCAAGGGCGTGCCCCTGCACGAGATCTGGGGTGAGCTGCTGGGCAAGGAGACGGGCACCTCCAAAGGGCGGGGCGGCCCCATGCACATCACCGACCCGGCCCACGGCCTGATGCTCACCACCGGCATCGTGGGCGCGGGAATGCCCATCGCCACCGGGCTGGGCCTGGCCTCGCAGTTGCGGGGCGAGCGCCGGGTCACCATCTGCAACTTCGGCGACGGGGCCACGAACATCGGTGCCTTCCACGAAGCCCTCAACCTGGCGTCGGTGTGGGACCTGCCCGTGGTGTTCGTGTGCCAGAACAACCAGTGGGGCGAGCACACGAAGTTCACCGCCACCCAGCGCACCGCGTCGGTGGTGGACCGGGCGCCGGCCTACGCCATGAAGGGCATCCAGGTCGACGGCATGGACGCGGCGGCCACGTACCAGGCCGCCCGGGAAGCCGTCGAGTACGCCCGCGGCGGCCACGGCCCCGTGCTGCTCGAGTGCGTCACGTTCCGCACGCTCGGGCATGTGCTCAGCGACAAGAACGAGTACATGGACCCCGACCTCCTGGCCCACCACAAGGAGAACGACCCCGTCCCGGCGTTCCGAAAGTGGCTCATCGACCAGGGCCACGCCGATGACGAGGCGCTCCTGGCCATCGACGAGCAGGTGCGCGGCGAGGTCGAGGCGGCCTACGAGCAGGCGGCCGCCGACCCGCCGGCCGATCCGGCCGCGCTCACCGGCGACGTGTGGGCCCTGCCCGAGCGGCCCGCGGCCGAGCCCGGCGAGGACGCCCAGCCCAACCAGCAGCTGACGTTCCGCAAGGCCATCACCGAGGCGCTCGACCAGGCCATGGAGGCCAACCCCGAGGTGTTCCTGCTGGGCGAGGACGTGGCCGACTCCGCCGGCGGTGGCGTGTTCCACGTCACCGAGGGCCTGTCGGCCAAGTACGGCGAGGACCGGGTGCGCAACACGCCCATCGCCGAGGAGGGGTTCATGGGCGCCTCCATCGGCGCCGCCATGGTGGGGATGCGGCCCGTCCCCGAGGTCATGTTCATGGACTTCATCGGCGTGTGCTGGGACCAGCTGGCCAACCACGCCGCCAAGCTCCGCTACATGTCGGGCGGGCGCACGCTTGCGCCTCTCACGATGCGCGTGTCCATGGTGGGGGGCACACCCATCGGCGCCCAGCACAGCCAGTCGATCGAGGCCGTGCTCATGCACACGCCCGGGCTCAAGGTCGCGTACCCCTCGACGCCCTACGACGCCAAGGGCCTGCTGCTGGCCTGCATCGAGGACGAGGACCCGTGCGTGTTCATCGAGTGCACATCGCTCATGATGAAGCGCGGCCTGGTGCCCACCGAGGCCTACACGATCCCGTTGGGCCGGGCGGCCACCAAGGCGCGGGGCGACGACGTCACCATCATCAGCTGGGGCCGAATGATGGCCGAGGCCCTGAAGGCGGCCGAGGAGTTGTCGGGCGCCGGCATCGGGGCCGAGGTGATCGACATGCGGTCGTTGGCCCCGCTCGACATGGACACCGTGCTCGAGTCGGTGAGCCGCACCAGCCGGGCCGTCGTCGTCCACGAGGCCGTGCGCTCGTGCGGCCCGGGGGCCGAGATCGCCACCCGCATCCACGAGGAGCTGCACGGCCAGCTCTCCGACGCCGTGCGCCGGGTCACCGCCCCCGACTGCTCGGTGCCGGCCGCCCCCCAACTGGTGGCCGCCTTCTACCCCAACGCCGCCCAGATCGTCGACGCCGTCCGCTCGCAGAAGTAGTGGAGCAAGAACGCCGGATCGACGGCTACCTGGTCTGTGGCGGCAAGTACCACGACTTCGACTTCGCCCGGCTGGAGTTGCTGAAGCTGCTGGCCGAGGACGAGCGCATCCGCGTCCGGGTGGCCCAGCACTTCCACGATCTCGACGCCATCACGGGCTCGGAGTTCCTCGTCACCTACACCTGCGACGTGCGCCCCACCGAGGCCGAGCAGGCCGCCATCCGCCGGTGGGTGGAAGGCGGCGGGCGCTGGCTGGCGCTGCACGGCACCAACTGCGCCCTCGACCCGCCCGGTGTCGACGGCCGGTTCACCACGCCCCGGGCGTTCCCGCTCTGGGTCGACACCCTGGGCAGCCAGTTCATCGCTCACCCGCCCATGGAGCCGTACCCCGTCACGGTGTCGCCGGGAGCCGAACACGACCCGCTCGTCACCGGCCTGAGCGACTTCGAGAGCGGCCGCGACGAGCTGTACCTCATGGAACAGCACGGCGAGCCTGTGCCGCTCCTGGAGACCCGCTGGACCGGCCAGGCCCGGGGCTTTGCCGAGGGCGAGTGGCCCACCGACGAGCGCCGCCTGGTGCTCTACCGGCGGCCGCTCGGTGCCGGCCAGATCGTCTACTGCACCCTCGGCCACTGCCGGGGCCACTGGGACATGGTCGACCCGCCGTTCAACGGCGCCCGCTACCCGAACGTGCAGCGGGGGTCCTGGGACGTGCCCCAGTTCATCGAGATCCTGCGGCGGGCCATCGCCGAGATGACGGCCGGTACGGTCCGGTCTATCCCTGAGGAGGTTTGAGATGCCCACCCCGCCGTTCCGGTTCGGAGCCAAGGCCACCAAGGCCACATCGGCCAAGGAGTGGACCGACCTCGTGCGCCGGGTGGAGGACCTCGGTTACGAGAGCTTCCACATGGACGACCACTTCGGCAGCCAGCTCGGTGTGGTGCCGGCGCTGATGGCGGCCGCCGCCGCCACCTCCAAGATCCTCGTGGGCCCCCATGTGGCCGGTGTCGACTTCCGCAATCCGGTGCTGTTCGCCAAGGAGTGCGCCACCATCGACCTCCTGAGCGAGGGTCGGTTCACGCTCGGGATCGGGGCGGGGTGGTCGCAGTCGGACTACGACGTGGCCGGCATCCACCAGGACGATGCCGCCACCCGCATCGAGCGCCTGGACGAGGCGGTGACGATCATGCGGGGCCTGTGGGGCGACCAGCCGTTCTCCTTCGAGGGGAAGCACTACCGGGTGGCCGAGACCGCGGGCATGCCCAAGCCGGTGTCCCCCATCCCGGTGATGATCGGCGGAGGAGGGCGCAAGGTGCTCACGCTGGCGGCCCAGCGGGCCGACATCGTCGGGATCAACCCCAAGATCGTGGCCCGCTCGATCAACCCCCGCTCGATGTCCACGGCGGCGGCCGACGCGGTGGACGAGAAGGTGGCCTGGGTGAAGGAAGCGGCCGGGGACCGGTTCGACCAGCTCGTGCTCCAGATGCAGATCTTCAAGACGACGGTCACCGACGAGCCCGGACCGGTGATCGACCAGCTCGCCGGGGCCTTCGGCCTGCCGCCCGACGTGGTGGCCACGGCGCCGTTCTTCCAGATCGGCAGCGTGGAGCAGATCTCGGAGAACTTCCTCGCCCTGCGCGAGCGCTGGGGGATCAGCAACATCCTGTTCCAGCCCGACGGCATCGAGCCCATGGCCCCGGTGGTGGCCAAGCTCACGGGCACCTGAAAGCCCGCCGGGCAGGTCTCGGCGCGAAATCCGCCACATATGGCGGGAATCGCACCGAGAGGCTGGTTCAGCGGGGCGTTTCGCCGGACGTGTTCCAGTACGGCGCGCGCAAGGCGCGCTTGTCGACCTTGCCCATCGTCGTGCGGCCGACGGTGCTGACGATGTCGACCGATCGCGGGCACTTGTAGCCGGCCAGCCGTTCCCGGCACCACGCGATGAGGCCGTCGGCCTCGGGGGGGTCGGCGGGATCGGCCGGCACCACCAGCGCCTTCACCTCCTCCCCCATGTCGGGGTGGGGGACGCCGATGACGGCCACGTCGGCCACCGCCGGGTGCTGGATCAGGACCTGCTCGGCCTCCGCCGGGTAGATGTTGGCGCCCCCGGACACGATCATGTCGCTGAACCGGTCGGTGATGTACACGAAGCCGTCGGCGTCGACGTAGCCGATCTCGCCCAGGGTGAACACGCCCGGATGGAGGTGCGCCGCACGTGTCTTCTCGGGGTCGTCGGGGTAGACGACGCCCCGCCCGGTGGCGTCCTCGAAGTACAGCCGGCCCTCGGTGTTGGGCGGCAGCTCATGGCCGTCGTCGTCGACGACGAGGGCGCGGAACGGGGCCACCGCCCGGCCCACGGAACCGGGGTGGGCCAGCCATTCCTCGCTGGTGATCGTGCAGGTCGTGCCGACCTCGGTGGCGCCGTAGGACTCGTAGAAGATGGGGCCCCACCAGTCGATCATCCGGCGCTTGACGTCCACCGGGCAGGCGGCGCCGGTATGGGCCACCAGCTTCATCGAGCTGACGTCGTAGGCGGCCCGCACGTCGGCGGGCAGCGCCAGGAGGCGCACGAAGTGGGTGGGCACCATGACGCTCGTCTCGGTGCGGTAGGTGGCGATGGCCCGCAGCACACCCTCGGCGTCGAAGCGCTCGAGGATCACCACGGGCACGCCCACCGCCAGCAGGCGCACGCCCGACAGGGGGCCGGTGTGGTACATCGGCCCCACCACCAGATGGGTCCCGTAGGCGGCGAAGCGGTGCCGGGCCAGGGCCTCCACGTGCTCCACCATGGTGGCCCCGCCTTCGAACATGCTGGGCGGCAGCTCCACCCCCTTGGGCCGGCCCGTCGTGCCCGACGTGTAGAGCATGTTCGGGCGAGGCGGGATGTCGGTGGGCGGCTCCTCGGCCGTACCGCCGGCCAGCCACTGCTCCCACGGCGTCAGCGCCGAAGACGGCGGGCAACGCCACCCGATCACGACGGGCACGCCGGCGGCGGCGGCCGCTTCGAGCCCGGTACCGGCCGTCTCGGGACCCACGAAGAGGGCCCGGGCGCCCGAACTGGTGAGGATGTAGGCGACCTCCTCGGCGTTGAGGTGGAAGTTCACGGGCACGCTCGACGCCCCGGCGAACAACGCCCCCAGGTGGGCGAGCAGCGTCTCGACGGCGTTCTGGGCCAGCACCGCCACCCGCTGGTGAGGCCCGAGATCGAGGGCGCGCAGCCGGCTCACGACCCGGTTCAACCGGTCGTTCACCTCGGCCCACCCCAGCGCCACCGAACCGTCCCGCAGCGCCACCTCCTCCGGCCGCTCCCGGGCGAGGCGGGCGGCGACGAGGACCACCGGTCAGGTCTCGATCTCGCCGATCGGGTCGCCCACCGCGTACACCTCGCCCTCGACCCCGGTGATGTGGATGACGCCCGCCGCCGGCGCCTGCACGTCGTTCTCGACCTTGTCGGTCTCGAGGCGGTAGATGTCCTGGCCCGCCTCCACGGTCGCCCCGTCGGACACGAGCCACTCGATGAGGGTGCCCTCGGCCATCGACACACCGAGCTTGGGGATGTTGATGGGGACGCTCACCCCGGACCGACCTCCTTCATGAACCGCTCGAGGGCGGCGATGTGCTCGTCCGGAGACGAGAGATTGGGCGCAGGGACGCGCATGAACTCGGCGGCCGTGCTGACGGCGCGCATCGAGAAGAGCGTGCCTCCGCACGCCTCCCACGCGGCCAGCTCTTCGTGCCACACCTGGGGCCCGAACCCGTAGTCGGCCAGCGCCTCCATGCCGAAGGCGGAGCGGTCGCGGCCCCGGTCGGCCAGCAGCTCTTGCAGCCGGGTGGCGGCCCCTTGGATGCGCGCGTTGCTGTGCCCGAAGATGTGGCCGTCGCCCAGCCGGGCCGAGCGGGCCAGGGCGGGCTCGGACGAGCCACCGAGCCAGATCGGGATCGGCCGCGGCGGCATCGGGTTGAGGCCGGCCCGCTCGATGCGGTGGAAGCGGCCGTCGATGTCGACCAGGTCGCTGCTCCAGAGCGATCGCAGCACCTCGACCTGCTCTTCCAGCCGCCGGGCCCGCGTGCGGAAGTCGCTGCCCAGGGACGTGTACTCGACGTGGTTCCAGCCCGTACCGGCGCCCAGGACGAAGCGGCCGCCCGACAGCACGTCGAGCTCGATCGCCTGCTTGGCGACGAGGGCGGTCTGGCGCTGCGGGAGCACCATCACGCCGGTGGCCAGCTCGATGCGGCTGGTGTGGGCGGCCAGGTATCCGAACAGCACCATCGGCTCGTGAAAGGCGTGGGCCGGCGTGTACGGGCCCTTCAAGGGCGGCTCGCGGTCGGCGTGGTCGGCGCCCAGGACGTGGTCGTAGGCGGTGATCCGGGCGTAGCCGAGCGACTCGGCCGCCTGGGCGAAGTCGCGGATGGCGATCGGGTCGGTGCCGATCTCGGTGGTGGGGAACACGGCCCCGAAGCGCATCGGGCTCATTGTGGCAGGGTCAGCGCGCCAGATATCCGGCGTCGACCGCCAGGGTGTGGCCGACGGTGTAGGACGACTCGTCGGAGCACAGCCACAGCGCCGCCCGGGCGATCTCGGCCGGTTGGCCGAACCGCCCGAGCAGGCTGAGGCGCCCGACCACGTCCTCCTCCCGCCGGCCCTTCTTGGCCATCGACCCCCGCAACATGGGCGTGTCGATGGCGCCGGGAGCGACGGCGTTGATGCGGATGCCGAGTGGCGCGTTCTCGATGGCGGCATTGCGGGTGAGGCCGAGCACACCGTGTTTGGTGGCCGTGTACACCGACTGCTCTGGTTGCGGGCGGAACGAGCTGGTGGACGCGATGTTGACGATGGCGCCGCCGCGGCCACCGGCGAGCATGGCCCGCAGCTCGTACTTGAGGCACAGGAAGATCGACTTGAGGTTCACCGCCACGAGCCGGTCGAACACCGCCTCGTCGCAGTCGACCAGCGGAGTGCTCTCGAGCTCGATGGCGGCGGCGTTGACCGCGCAGTCGAGGCCGCCGAAGCGGTCGACGGCGGTGGCGACCATCGCCTCCACGTCGACCGCCCGGGACACGTCGGTCTTCACGAAGTGGGCCCTGCCCCCTTCGGCGGTGATGGCGGCGGCAGTCTTCTCGCCGCCCTCGGGCTCGAGGTCGGCGACCACCACCGCCGCGCCGGCGGCGGCGAACGCCATGGCGGTGGCGCTGCCCATGCCGCCGGCGCCCCCGGTGACGAGCGCGACTTTTCCTGTAAACGACGGCGGCAAGGTCCCTCCCTCGATCGGGCCGGCGGCAGCCTAAGCGGCCGGCTGGCCCCGACGAGTACCGTCGGGGTTCATGAGCGCGGACGACGGGGTGGTCGTGGTCGGAGGGGGCCTGTCCGGCCTGGCGACGGCGCTGGGCGCCGCGCTCCTCGGTCGCCGGGTGACGGTGTTCGAGGCCGCCGACCAGGTGGGCGGCGCCTCGGCCTACTCGGGCGGCCAGGTGTGGGTGGGCGCCAACCACGTGGCCGCCGGCGAGGGCGTCGCCGACGACCAGGACCGCACCGAGCGGTACGTGCGCGCCCTCGGTGCCGCCCATCCCGAGCTGCTCGACGAGGCGGCGCTGCGGCGGTGGGTGGTGACGGCGCCGGTCGCCATGCGGTACTGGGAGGACGTGGGGGCGGTCCGCTGGGTGCTCATCCGGGGCCTGGCCGACTATCGCTCTGACTTGGACGGTGCCCTCGCCTCCGGGCGCTATCTGACCGCCGCGCCGGTGCCGGCAAGCCGCCTGAACGAGTGGCAGGGCCGACTGCGGGTCAGCCCGTATTTCCGCATGGGGACGACCTACGAGGACGTGTTCGCGGCGGGTCGCCGCCGCCTGGCCCAGGGCGACGATGCCGACGAGCTCACGTTCGGCACGGGCCTGGTGGCCGGTTTCCTGGCTCGCGTCCTGGAGGAACCCCGCGTCGAGCTGGTCGTGTCCGCCCGTGTCCGCGAGCTGTTGCGTGACGACGACGGCCGGGTGGTGGGCGCTCGGGCCGACGGCCCCGGAGGCCCGATTGAGCGGTACGGCTCGGTGGTGCTGGCCACCAGCACCTTCGACTGGGATCCGGCGCTGGTCGAGGAGTTCCTGGGCCTCGACCAGGAGTCCTTCGGGAGCATGGCGCCCGACAGCCTGCGGGGCGACGCCGTCAAGCTGGCCCGCTCGGTGGGCGGCGCCATCGCGCGGATCCCCGCCACCAGCGTTCCTCTGGTGCCGGGCTGGCGGTCACCGACCTCACCGACGGGAACCGGGTTCGCCAACGGCCCCGAGTACGCCCTGCCTCACGCCATGATCGTCGACCGGACGGGCCGGCGCTTCTGCAACGACTCCCACTGGGTCGACATCGTCGGCACCGCCCTGGCGCCGGGGGCGCAGCACCTCCCGATGTTCCTCGTGTTCGACGAGCAGCACCACCGCACGTACGGCCTGGGTGACACGCCGCCGGGCGGGGCGTACCCGGACGGGGTGGTGACGACGGCCCCGACGTTGCCGGCGCTGGGCACCGCCCTCGGCATCGACGGCCGACAGCTGGAGGCGACCGCCGCCCGCTTCAGCGCGTACGCCGCCAAAGGCGAGGACCCGGACTTCGGGCGGGGCACGGTGGAGTTCGTCAACCGCTTCTCCGGCGATCCCGACCATCACCCCAGCCCCGTGCTCGGGCCCATCGACCAGCCGCCGTTCTACGGGCTGCGGCTGCTGCTGCTGGGCACCGGCATCGGGTCGAGCGGCGTGCACATCGACGCCGACGGCCGCGTGCTCGACCCGGCCGGCGCCGCCGTCCCCGGCCTGTACGCCGTTGGATCGTGTGCCGCCACGACGACGTTCGGCAGTGCCTACAACAGCGGCATGGCCCTGAGCCGGGGGCTCACGCTGGCGTACCTGGTGGCCCACGACCTGGCCGGTGAGGTGCACATTCCTGCCTCGGGCAGCGGTGTGCACCGTCGAGGTGCAGATTCCTGACTGAAGCGGCGCCTCTGCGGGTGAGGCGGGACGGCGCATGGTGCTCAGCTGGCCGAGCGCACCGCTCCCGGCCCGGGCGGCCCGCCGGCTTGGGCCAGCAGGGCCTGGGTCGCCGGCTCCGGGGCCATCCCCGTCTCGCGCAGGGCCTGCTGGAGACGGGCCACCGCCCGCAGCAGCCCCTCCTGGTCGCGGTGCTGCACCTGGGCGGCGATGGCGAGACGATGGGCCCGCTGGCAGCACGGGTCCCGGTCGAGGACCTGCTCGGCCCGGCGCGCCGCCGGGGCGGCCGAGCCGGCGATGAGCTGCAGCTCCCCCAGGTCGAGCAGGGCATCAGCCAGCGCCGAACGCACGCTGTCGATGACGCCCACGACATCAGGCAGGCGAGCGAGGTCCGATATCGGCTCGGGGCGCCAGCGCGCGGCGACCAGTTCGAGCCGCGCCATGCGGGCCGGCAGGCCGGCGCCGTCCTCGCCGGAGGCGGCCAGCAGATCGCGCACCTCCCAGAGGTCGACGTCGAGGCTGGGGCCGCGCAGCAACTGGATGGTGGCGCCGTCGGCGCGTAGGAAGGGACAGGCCCCCTCGGCGCCCGCGAGCAGCCGCCGGAGGTACGTGAGGGTGACGCGGAGGTTGCTGGCGGCCGCCGCCGGCGAGTGGTCGGGCCACAGGCGGTCCATGGCCCGCTCGCGGCTCAGCGCCGGTTCGACGACGAGCAGGCCGAGCAGCTCCCGCACTCTCGCCCGGCGGAGCTCGGGCCGGTCCTGGACCTGGCCGTCGACGACGATGTGCAGTGGCCCGAGAACCTCGACGCGCACGGCCGCGCCGAAGGTGGCCGGCACCGCCTCGAGCAGCCCGCGGGCGCCCTCCGCCAGCGTCGGGTCGTCGGTGCCGGCGCAGGTGTGCAGCTCGGCACCG
>JBIOZN010000441.1:0-5876 GCA_044871175.1 Acidimicrobiales bacterium
GGTGCGAATTCCGGCACATATGGCGGGATTCGCGCCGAGAGTTCCGGCCGGCGACCGGGGGCGGCCGGGTCGGGGACCCGCGCCGCGGGCCGGACTGCGTCAGGCGGGGACGCGCACGGCGGCCAACTGCGCCCCGGCCGCGACCGCGACACCGTCACCGACGACGGCGTCGACCAGGCTGGCCTTCGGGCCGACCCGGGCTCCGGCCCCCACCACCGAGCGCTTCACCGACGCGCCCGCCCCGACGGTGGCCCCGGGCATCAGCAGTGAGTCCTGGACCTGCGCGCCCTCGGCCACGACGGCGCGCGCACCCACGACGCTGTGGCGGACGTCGGCGCTGCGTTCCACCACCGCGTCCGCGGCCACCGGCGCCTCGCGCACCCGGCGCCGGACGGCGTCGATGGTGTCGAGGTTGGCCCGCAGGTACTCCTCCGGGCGGCCGGCGTCGAGCCAGTAGTCGCTGGTGGCCAGGGCGAAGAGGGCGCCGTCGGCCACCAGCGCGGGGAACGTCTCGCGTTCGATCGACACCCGGCGCCCGCCGGGGATCCGCTCGAGCACCGCCGGCTCCAGCACGTAGGTACCGGCGTTGATCAGGTTGCTGGGGGCCGTCTCCCTCCGCGGCTTCTCGATGAAGGCGTGCACGAGGCCGTCGCCGTCCATAGCCACCACGCCGAAGGCCGACGGGTCCTCGACCGGGGTGAGGTGGATGGTGGCCTCACCTCCCCGGGCCTCGTGCAGGGCGACGAGGGCCCCGATGTCGAGGTCGGTGAGCACGTCGCCGTTGGCCACGAGGAAGCGGCCGTCGATGCCCGCCGCGTCGGCCGCGAAGCGGATGGCCCCGGCGGTGTCCAGCGGCTCGGGCTCGACGGCGTAGGCCAGCCGCACGCCTTCACACTCGTCGTCCGGGTACGCGGCGCGGAAGGCGTCGGGCTTGAAGCCGATCGACAGCACGACCTCGGTGACGCCGTGGCCGGCCAGGTGTTCGACGAGGTGGTCGAGGATGCGCCTCTGGCCGAGGGGCAGCAGCGGCTTGGGCGTGGTGAGGGTGAGGGGGCGCAGGCGGGTGCCGAAGCCCCCCACCAGCACGACGGCCCGCACGTCAGCCGGTGGCCGGGGGGGTGTTGTCGCCCGTGGGTGCCACCGTGTCGGGCGCGGCGGGCGGGGTGGTGTCGGCGGCGCCGGGCACGGTGGTCTCCGTCGGCGTCGCCCCTGGCACGGTGGTCTCACCGGGCACCGTGGCGCCCGGCACCGTGGTCTCGCCCGGCACCGTGGAGGCCGGGGCCTGCTCGGGGTTGGCCGTGTAACCGGGGATGGTGGTGGCGGTGGGCGCGACATCGGTGAGCTGGTCGAGCGTGGGGATCGACTCGGGCTTGGGGATGTCGGTGCCCTCGGGGACGAAGGCGAGGGTGAGGGCGCCGCGGTCGTCCCTGAGCTTGATGTCGTCGAAACTGTTGTCGTAGCGCGCCGCCGGCTGGGCGTCGGCGGCGTTGGCCCAGTAGGCCGCCTCCCACCGGCCCTCCTTGTCGCCGCACTGGGCCCCGTTCTTCAGGGTGTTCTGGCCGCCGGGCATGGCCGCCACCACCGCCGGCTCGGTGTCGGACGGGACGGTGAGCGTGTCGTCGCTCAGGTCGACATTGATGGCGCGGAAGAACGCGCCCAGATCGGCGTTGTCGCCGGTGGCCGCCGACGTGAACGGGTGGATGTGGATGATGCCGTCGCCGTGGGTGTGGATCCCCCACGGGATCGAACCCTCGACCAGATCGTTGGTGTTGGTGAAGGCGGGCAGGAACTTGTCGCAGACGTAGATCCCGAAGGCGATGTGCCAGTGGTCGTCACGCGTGGGCGGCGAGGCCTCCGCCCGGTTGGACAGGTTGAACTTGGCGTAGGCGATGACGGCCACGCCCAGCGCCACCACGATGGCGACGGCCATCGGGAACACCCGGCCCTGCGAGCTGCGGACCCGGTTGCGGCCCCCGGCGCGCGCCGCGCGCGCCACCTTCTTGGACGACGAGGCCTTGCCCACGAAGAGGCGAGGCTAGCGGCTGACCCCCCGGAACCGGCCGTCGCGCCGGTCGGCCAGCTCGGCGAACAGGGCTTCGTAGGCTTCGGCGACGGCGGCGGGCGACGCCCAGCCCTGTACGAACCGGCGCCCCGCCTGCCCCATGGCGGCCCGCCCGGCGGCGTCGGCCAGCAGCTCACGCAGGGCGGCCAGGAAGGCGGCGGGGTCCTCGGGGGGGACCGCCCGCCCGCAGCCGGCCACCCCCACCAGGCGGGCCACCTCGGTGCCGTGGTCGACGCTGGCCAGCAGCGGCCGCCCGGCGGCCAGCACCGAGTACGTCTTGGACGGCACGCTGGAACGGGCCAGACCCCGCTTCAACGGCACCACGTGGATGTCGCCGCTGGCCAGCACCTCGGCCACCCGGCCGCGCGGCTGCAGCGGGGCGAAGCGCACGTTGGGCAGGCCGGCGGCCGCCGTCTCCAGCTCGGGCAGGGCCGAGCCCGAGCCGTTGACGACGAACACCACGCCGGGGTCGTCCACCAGGGCCCGGGCCGCCTCCACCAGCAGCCCGAGCGACTGGGAGAACCCGACGTTGCCGGCGTACATCACGACGGTCTCGTCGCCGATGCCCAGCTCGCGCCGGTAGGACGTGTGGCGGTCGCGGGGCGTGATGGCGGCGGTGTCCACGAAGTTGGGGATCACCCGCACATCGGCCTGGCGGTGGGGCGCCATCTTGGCCCGCACGTTGGCGGCCAGGTCCTCCGACAGCACGGTGACGGCGTCGGCGGCGGCGTAGCTCATCCGCTCGAGGCGGCGGGCGGCGGCGATGGGCACCGCGCCCGTTATGGCCCCCAGCTCCACGGCGACGTCGGGGAACACGTCCTGGATGTTGAACACCAGCGGCGCCCGCCGGCCGGCGCCGATGGCCCGGCCCGTGAGGCCGAGGGTCAAGGGCGGCGACATGGCCAGGACACCGTCCACGCGCCCGCCGCGCAGCCCGGTGAGCCCGGCCAGGGCCGAGAAGCCGGCAAAGGCCAGGGCGCGTCGCGGGATGTCCCGCTTGTCGGTGGGGAACGGGTGGACGCGGGTGATGGACCCCCACTCGGTGGGCTCGCACCGCACCGGCCGGCCCTCCCACTCGGGCTCGACGCGGTGGTGCAGGTACCACGGCAGGGCGGTGACGACGTGGACCTGGTGGTGGCGGTCGGCCAGCTCGAGCACGATGCGCGTGATGACCTCGCCGGTGGGGGCGACGTCGGGCGCGAAGTGGGGGCAGAGGACGGCGAGCTTCACGAGAGCGCCAGACGGTAGGTGGCGACGAGGGCGGCGGCGGTCCGCTCGGGCGTGAAGGCGGCCACGCGGGCGCGGCCGGCCGCGATCAGGCGGTCCCGCTCGGCGGGGTCCGTGAGCATCCGGTCGAGGGCGGCGGCCCAGGCGTCGGCGTCGTCGGGAGGAACGAGCAGGGCCGCCCCGCCCGCGGTCTCGGGCAGGGCGGTGGTGGCGGCGACCACCACGGGGCAACCGAGGGCCATCGCCTCCAGCACCGGCAGTCCGAGGCCCTCGAAGCGGGACGGGAACGCCAGCGCGGCGGCGGCCCGGATCAGCCCGTCGCGGTCGGCGTCGGGCACCCGTCCCGGGCGGCGGACCCGTTCATTGAGTCCCAGCACGGCGATGCGGGCGCGCACGTCGGCCTCGGCCGGGCCCTCGGCCCCCAGCAGCACGAGGCTGAGGTCGGGGTGCGCCGGCGCCAGGCGGGCCAGCGCCGCCAGCACGGTGGCGTGCCCCTTGTGCGGATAGGTGATGGCGGGCAGCACGACGAACGGCCCGGGCACGCGGTAGCGGGCGCGGAGGTCGGGCTCGGGGGGCCCGTCGAGGTGGCGAGGGGCGACGACCGGCGGTGTCACCCGCACTCGCCCGGCCACGAACGGGAACGCTTCCTCGACCGCGGCCCGCACGTACTCCGACGGCGTGGCCACCGCCGCGCTGCGCCGGACGGCGGCGGGTACCGCCGCCCGCAACCACGCCAGCTTCACGGTGGAGAAGTGCTGCGGGTAGGCGAGGTACTGCAGGTCGTGGATCGTGACCACGGTGGGCGCAGGGCGCCGGGCCGGCACCGTGCCCCCGGGCGCGTGCAGGACGGCGGCCCGGTGGCGGCGCGCCTCGGTGAACAACCACGTGGCCTCGGCCACGACCCGCACGGCCCGGTGGGCGCCCGAGATCCGGGCCGTCACCGTGCGCAGGGCGGCGGCCAGGTCGGGGTGGGCGCCGGGGAAGGCGGGGAGGGCGAACAGCACGGGGTCGACCGCGTCGGCGGCGTGGCGTGCCAGCGCCTCCAGCTGGCCCACCAGCAGCGTCTCGCTGCCCCCCACGACCCCGGGCCGCAACCACAGCAGGTCGACGGCGACGCGCAGCGGCGGGCTCACCGGCGCCCCCAATGCGCTTGTGTCACCGGTGCGTCGACCTGTCCATCCGAACGGTGGCACAGGCGGGGGTGGGCCTGGCCGTACCCCTTCACCGGCGCGCTCACCGGGCCGCCGCCGTCAAGGCGTCGCGATAGGCGGCGGCGGTGAGCTCGGCCGTGCGCGCCCACGTCATCGTGCCCGCCCGGGCCCGTCCCCGCGCCGCCAGCCGAGCCCCGTCGGCCAAGGCGGCCTCGATGCCGCCGGCGATGTCGTCGACGTCGCTCGGGTCGACCAGCACGGCCGCCTCGCCGGCCACTTCCTCGGTGGCCGTACCCCGGCTGGTGACCACGGGCGTGCCCTGGGCCATGGCCTCCAGCACGGGCAGCCCGAAGCCCTCGCGCCGGCTCGGGTAACACAGGGCGGCGGCGCCGGCCAGTAGCGCCCGCTTGTCGGCCTCGGGCACGAACCCCAGCGGGCGGACCCGGCTGGCGGCCGCACCCGCGCGCTCGAGTTGCGGCCCCAGCTCGGGCCCCCAGCCGGCCGGGCCGACGAGGACGAGCAGGTGGTCGGGCCGGGGCAGGCGCCCGAAGGCGGCCAGCAGCGCGGGCAGGTTCTTGCGGGGCTCGAGCGTGCCCGTGAACAGCAGGTACGGCGCCCGGTCGAGGCCGTGGCGCGCCCGGACGGCGGCCACCTCGGCGGGGGTCGCCGCCACCCCGTCCACACCGAGGGGCACCAGTCGCAAGCGCGCAGGGGCGAAACCCGCGGCCGCGCAGTCGGCCAGCGTCGCCTGCGACGAGCACAGCACGACGTCGGCCTCGGCCCGGGCCAGGGCCAGGCCCCGGAGGAAGAAGCGCCGACCGCGCGCCGGGAAGTGCTCGGGCTCGTGCAGCGGGGCGAGGTCGTGGACGGTGACCACCAGCGGAGCCGACCGGGGCGGGATCACCGTGGTGGTGGCGTGCACCAGGTCGACCGGGCCGGTGGCGCGCTGCACCCGGGGACGCCGCCAACGGTGCCAGGCCTCGTAGAGCACCGGTCGGGGCAGGGGCAGCTGGCGCACCGGGAAGGCCGGCCGGAAGGGCTCGGGCGGGCGAGCCGAGTGGTGCGCGGCGACGCCCACCAGCCGCACGGCCGGACTGTCGAGCGCCCGGCCCACCGCCAGCGCGGCCACGGCCGTGCCGCCGGGCACCCGGTGCCAGCACTGCTCGATCGTGTAGGCCACGGTGACCACCGCCGCGACGATGGCACGCCGTAGCATCGCCGCCCGTGAGCCCCTCCCCCGCTCCTGCCTCCGGCCCCGTCGCGCCCGCCGGCTGGGAGGGCCGCCGCGTGATGGTCACGGGCGGATCGGGGTTCCTGGGCCGGGCGGTGGTCGCGCGCCTGCAGCGGCGCGGCGCCGACGTCTGCGTGCCCCGCAGCGTCGACTACGACCTGCGCACCGTCGGCGCCGCCGAGCAGGCCATGGCCGACCACCGGCC
>JBIOZN010000442.1:0-2022 GCA_044871175.1 Acidimicrobiales bacterium
CGGCCAGGGCCATCAGCTCGCCGCGGGCCAGCGCCACGGCCAGCTCGCGGGCGTCGGCGGCGGTCGGCGCCAACACGTCGCTCTGGGTGAGCTTCCCATCGACGCTGATCCACGCCTCCCAGCGGCCGCCGGGGCCTGGTGCGACCGTCGCCGCCACCCGCTCGTCGAACACCCGGATCTCGGTGCGCTCGTCACGGCCACCGGGCAGCGGCACCCAGCCGTGCTGGGGTGCCACCTGCGCCGACACGTCGGCATCGACGGCGCGGGCGGCGTCCGGGTAGCGGTCGGCCAGCGCCGCGCGGACCGCCATCTTCGCCTCGTCGAACGACTCGGCCGTGCCCTCGGCGACGAGACCATGGTGGGCGCCGCGCCCGGTGGTCTCCAGCCGCCACATCGCCCCCGACCGGGCCTCGTACACGGCGAGATACGAGCGGTCGTTGACCCGCAGATGGGCCGCCCGGCCCGCCGCGCCGGCCACCCCGCGGGCCAGCCACTCGCCCCGGCTGTAGGGCCCGGACTCCACCCACACGCCGAGCGGCAAGCCACGCACATCGGCGGGCGACAGGTAGTTGCGGCGCGTCGGCGCCACCTCCCGGTCATCGCTCGCATCGACCCGGGGTAGCGGGCTCGCCGTCAGATCGACCCCCAGGCCGTACGACACCGCCCGCAGCACCCGGTCCGCCGCCGCCCGCACGTCGACCAGCAGCTGCCAACGCTCCCGCGGTGACAGCGACTGCGGGTCGAACACCGGCATCGGACCGTCGACGATCCCGACACGGGCCGTCACCGTCCACGCCAGCTGGGCCAGCAGAACCGGGTCGCCCAGCGCCGGTCGGCCCGCCGGCGTCGGCGCCTTCGCCGCCATCGACACCAGCTGGGCGGTCGGGTCGACCACCTTGCGCGGGGTGCGTCCCGTCAACCGGCCCGCCGCCCGGCGCACCACCTCGTTCCACTCACCCGCCCGCAACACCGGCACCACGGGCGCCGACAGCACACCCGGCGCCGGCCGGCGGGCCAGCTGCTCGGCGGCGAACACGACATCCCACCGATGGCCCGCCGCGATCGACCCCGACCGGGCCGGCAGCCGGGAACGCTGCGAGCTCGTCGAGCCCTCGGCGACCACCGGAACGCGGATCGGCAGCCCGTGCTCCCCGGCCCGTGGGGCGCAGAACCGGTCCGGCTCACCCGAGGGCACCCGGCCCCACGTCGCCGTGCCCGCCACCGGGCCGACCACCCCGTAGGAGGCCAGCAGCACCTGGTTGCGCGGCGAGTAGTCCAACCACTGCTCGCAGCGCTCGACCATCGACCCCCACCCCTCCGGCGTCGCCAGCCGTCGCGCCGCCCAGCGGTCCAGATGCCGGAACATCGGCGCCGGCGAGCCCTCGTCGAACTCGATCGGGCGGGCGACCACCACCATCACGCCACCCCGGTCAGGCCACCAGGCTCGCCGCCGCCAGCGGGCGCACACGACGCCGATGCGCCGCCAACCGGGAACGCGCCGTCGATGACAGCCCTGCCCGAACCGTCGAAGACAGCCCCGCCTGGGCGGCCGAGTCGACCAGCATCGCCCACGCCTCGACGCCCTTGGGCTCAGCCAGCAGCCGCCGTCGGAACTCCTCCAACGCCAGGCGGTCCACCACCTCCGCCTCGAACCAGCCCACCCCGGGAGCCCCGACTGTTGGATCAGGCGCTGCCACCTGCCAGTCCCGGAAGCCGTGATCACGACGGACCCGGCGCACCACCCGACACAGCAACCGGTTCGCCACCCCCGGCGTCGGCCGCTCGCGGGCCGGCTCGGTCACACGGGCGGCCAACTCGTTGATCGCCTCGCCCACCACCGACGCCTGACGGTGACAACGGGCGATCAACAGCGGCAACAGCGCCGCCGTCACCACCAGACAAGCCTCCGGCTCCCCGGCCTCCGCCAAACGCGCCAGCGCCCGCAACGCCTCGTCGCAACGCCCATCGAGATGGCGCAGCACCCCGATCAGATCGCCGAACGACGCCACGTCGGCCAGCGCC
>JBIOZN010000443.1:0-26060 GCA_044871175.1 Acidimicrobiales bacterium
GGCGCGGGAACCCGAGCGCCGCCCGTTCAGCGCCGCCGTGTTCCACGACGCGCTCGGCCGAGTCGGGCGGGCCAACGGGGACGAGACGCCCGGCGTGCCCACGGGCGGGGTGGCCGCCGTGCGCCGGCCGCCGTCGTCGGTGCTGTCCGCACCTGCGCCCGTCGACCGCACGCCCACGTCCGGCATCGCCCGACCCCAGCCCCACGAGCGCCGGTGGCTGCTGCCCGCACTCACGATCATCGTGGTCGCCCTCGGACTCGGTACCGCCGGGGTGCTGCTGGGCACCACGTCCACCGGCTCCCGGTTCATCGCCGCCGTGCGCGAATCGGTCACGGGCAACGACGGCGGCAACGAGGCGGCCGCCGACGGGTCGAGCGGCGACGAGGTCCCGGTCGAGCCGGCCAGCGGCGGCGGGGCCGACTGGCACGTCGTCGCCAACGCCGTCTACGACCCGCCCCCGGGTGACCGGGACGAGCACATCGGCGAGCTCGGGCGCGCCTTCGACAACAACCCCGACACCGCCTGGACCACCGAGCGGTACAACTCCCGGGAGCTGCGGACGAACAAGGGCGACAAGGCCGGCGTGGGCATCATCGTGCAGATGTCGGGGCCGGCCGACGGCCATGAGCTCACGGTGACCTCGCCGACGCGGGGGTGGGCGCTGCGGGCGTACGTCAGCGACGCCGCCTACGAGGACCTGTCGGCCTGGGGTGAGCCCGTGGCCGAGGCCGACGACATCCGCGACGACGTCACCACGCTCGAGCTGAGCGGGGACGGCGAGTACATCCTGCTGCTCGTCACCGATCTGGGCGACGGCTCGGTCGGCCGCAAGTACCAGGTCGGCGTGAGCGAGCTGGCCACCCGCTGACCGCCGCGGCCCGCAACCGCTCCCGCTGACCGCCACCGGCTGACCGCCGCGCGTTGATCGCCACCCGCTGACGTGCGGCGCCCGGACGCCGCCGCCGGCCCGGACTCGGCGCGCCAGGAACCCTCGGCGCACCACACGAGCAAGACCTGCTCCTGGCGCGCCGGGAACGGGTGACGCCGCGAAACCGAGCGGCCCGGTGACGGCGACCAAGCGACTCGTGACCGAGATCGAGGGACCCGGTGGGGGCGAACACGGCCGACAGCCACGGTTGATCGCCGCCGACGGGTCGCCAGGAGCGCGGCGTGTTCGCCTGCTCACCGACCGGCTCCGTACCGGTTGCCCTGGGTACGATCCCGCCATCCCCTCGCTCGACGACCCCAGCCTCATCGCCGCCGCCCGGGCCGGTGAGCGGGGGGCCGTCGATCGGCTGCTGCGCCAGCATCACGACCGGGTCTACGCGCTGTGCCGCCGCATCGCCGGCAACGACGCCGACGCCGCCGACGCCTGCCAGGAAGCGCTCATCGCCATCGTCAAGGGACTGCCCCGGTTCGACGGCCGGTCGTCGTTGTCGACGTGGATCTACCGCGTCGCCACCAACGCGTGTCTGGACGAGCTCCGACGACGTGGCCGTCGTCCCCTCGTCGGCCTGCCTGAGCACGAGCCGCCCGCGGTGGCGCAGTCGATCTCTCTCCACCAGCCGGCGGTCGACCACGATGTCCGGGTGACCGACCGGATCGCCGTCGACGGCGCCCTCGGCCAACTGCCCGAGGAGTTCCGTGTCCCGGTCGTGCTGCGCGACCTGTGCGACCTCGATTACGCCGAGATCGCCGCCACCTTGGACATCCCGCCCGGCACCGTGCGGTCGCGGATCTCCCGCGGGCGGGCGGCCCTGGCGCGGATCCTCTCCCCCGCCGGGAACTCGGCACGCGACCCCGACCGTCCCACGCGCACAACATGAGCGCCCTGCCCCCTCCTCCACCGGTCGACGACGAGCTCGCCAGCGCCTACCTCGACGGTGAGGCGACCCCCGCCGAGCGGCGTCGCGTCGCCGGCGATTCCGTGTTGCTGGCCCGGGTGGCCGAGCTGGCCCGGATCCGAGCGCTCGTCGCCGAACCCGTTCGCGTGGACGCCGCCCAGCGCGAGCGCACCATCGCCACCGCTCTCGGCGTCCTCGACGGCAACGTCGCTCGACTGGGCCGGCGCCCTCGCCACCGCCAGTGGATGGCCCTGGCCGCTGTCGCCGCCGTGGCCGCCGTCGCCCTGGTTCTCGGTGTCGTCGGGCTGGTCGCCACCGGCGACGACGACACCGACGTGGCTGCGCCGTCCACCACCCCCACGCCCGCGTCTCCCCTCCCCACCGGCGGGCCCAGCCAGAATCCCGACTTCCCCCGCACGAGCGAGGTCGAGGGGCCCAGCGCGCTCGGACGCGCCGTCGCCCTCGGCGACTTCGGCGACGTGGCCGCCCTGGCGGCGGCCGTCGGCGGGCGCGCCGAGGCGGGGGCGAGGGCGACGGGCACCTACGTCCGCGACGCCTGCGGCCCCGACGGCGCCCAGGCCAGCTTCACCGCCACGGTGCAAGGCCGCGCTGTCAAGGTGTTCCTCGCCGCCGACGCCAGCGGCCGACTGACGCAGGCCACGGTGGTGGCGGCCGACGACTGTTCGCCCATCGACGCCTTCACCCTGCCGTAGGCTCGGCGCCCATGGCGCAACCAGCAGGGTCCCGGCCGGGGGCGGATTGGGCCGAGCAGACCACCGACACGATCGTGCGCCTCGTCGGCACGGCGCGCGAGAAGACCACGGGCCCGCTCCTCAAAGGGGCTCGCGCCGTCGTCTACGGCCTGCTCGCCGCCATCTGCGGCATCGCCGCGCTCGTGCTGGTGATCATCATCGTGGTGCGCGTGCTCGACATCGTCGTGCCCGGCGACGTGTGGGCCGCGTACCTCATCCTCGGTGTGGTGTTCTGCCTCGCGGGCCTGCTCGTGTGGCGCCGGCGCACCACCCCCGAACCCGCGTGAGCCCGGCCGGCGCCGGGGCATACCTACCGGCGTGGCCGTGTTGGAGCAGCCCGTGACCCCCACCCCCGACCGCGCGATTCACAACGTCATCATCATCGGTTCGGGCCCCGCCGGCCTCACCGCCGCCATTTACACGGCGCGGGCCAACCTCGCTCCCCTCATCATCGAGGGCGAGTTGTCGTCCACCAGCGACCAGCCCGGCGGCCAGCTCATGCTCACCACCGACGTGGAGAACTTCCCCGGCTTCCCCGACGGCGTGATGGGCCCCGAGCTGATGGGCCGGATGCGCGAGCAGGCGGGCCGGTTCGGCACCGAGTTCCTCACCGCCAAGGTGACTCGGGTCGACTTCTCGGAACGCCCGTTCGGGGTGTGGGTGGGCGACGACGAGTACCGGGCCCACAGCGTGGTCGTGGCCACGGGCGCCCGCTCACTCATGCTGGGGCTCGAGGCCGAGACGCGGTTGCTCGGCCACGGGTTGTCGACCTGCGCCACCTGCGACGGGTTCTTCTTCCGGGGTCAGGAGATCGCCGTCATCGGCGGCGGTGACTCGGCCCTCGAGGAGGCGTCGTTCCTCACGCGCTTCGCCACCAAGGTCTACGTCGTGCACCGCCGTGACCACCTGCGCGCCTCCAAGATCATGCAGGACCGGGCGTTCGCCAACGATCGCATCGAGTTCGTGTGGAACGCCGTCGCCGTCGATCTCCTCGGTGACACCAAACTCGAGGGCATCCGCCTGCGTGACGTGGTCACCGGCCACGAGCGCGACCTCCCCGTGGCGGGCGTCTTCGTCGCCATCGGGCACCGTCCCAACACCGACCTCTTCAAGGGGCAACTCGACATGGACGACGCCGGGTACCTCGTCCCGGTGCCCGGCACCAGCCGCACCAACATCGAAGGTGTCTTCGCCTGCGGCGACGTCCAGGACCACACCTACCGCCAGGCGGTCACCGCCGCCGGTTCGGGGTGCATGGCCGCCCTCGACGCCGAGCGCTACCTGGAGGCGACGGCGCCGGCAGCCGCGGCGCACGGGTAGGCGACGCTGGCGACGGGAATGCTGTTGCGGCGTTGCGACGTTGTGCTGCCGGTACCCACGAAAGAAGGACTCCTCCTGATGGCCACCAACATCACGACCCTGTCGTCTGCCACCTTCGACGAGACCGTCGGCGCCGCCAGTGCGCCCGTCGTCGTCGACTTCTGGGCCGAGTGGTGCGGGCCGTGCAAGATGATCGCGCCCATCCTCGAAGAGATCGCCGCCGAGCAGGACGGCAAGCTCCAGGTGGCCAAGCTCAACGTGGACGAGAACCCCGACCTGGCCCGGCGCTTCGATGTGATGAGCATCCCCACACTCATCGTCTTCCAGGACGGCCAGCCCAAGAAGCGGCTGGTGGGGGCGAAGGGCAAGGGTCAGCTCCTGCAGGAGCTCGGCGAATTCCTCGCGTCGCCCTCCCACTGACGGCCGGCGCCAGCGGGGAGGCGGTGCACGACCTCCAAGCGCGCTTGCGGGCCGCGGGCGTCGAGCTCGACGCGGCGGTTCCCGGCGTGCTCTGCGCGCGCACCCAACAGGCGGTGCGCACGTTCCAGGCGACCCGCGGCCTGCACGTGGACGGCCAGTGTGGCCCGCAGACGTGGGCCGCCCTGGTCGAGGCCAGCTACCGCCTCGGCGATCGGGTCCTCTACCAGCGCACCCCGATGCTGCGGGGCGATGACGTCGCCGACCTGCAGCGCCACCTGGGACGGCTGGGCTTCGACGCCGGCCGGGTCGACGGGATCTACGGCCCGCTGACGGCGGCGGCCCTGGCCGACTTCCAGCGCAATGTCGGCCTGCAGGGCGACGGCATCTATGGCCCCGAGACGGGGCGGGCTCTCGAGCGCCTCGGCACCCGCAGCCACAGCGCCTCGGCCGTCGTCACCGTGCGGGAGCAGGAGGAGTTGGCCGCGCCCCGCACCCTGGCCGGCGGCGCCGTCGTCCTCGGCCACACCGGCCAGCTCGACGCCTTGGTGCATGCGGTGGCCTCGGCGCTGTATCGCGCCGGCAGCACGGTGGCCGTCACCAAGGAGCCCGACGGCTCGCGCCAAGCGGCCTTCGCCAACGCCGTCGACGCTGGCGTCTACGTGGGGTTTTCCCTGGCCACGCCGGCCCGGCCACCCGAAGCGGGGCCGTCGGTGGCGTATTACGCGGTGCCCGGATTCTGCTCCACCGGCGGCCATCGGTTGGCCGAGCTGCTGGCTGAGCGGCTGGGCACCGCCCTGGGGGAACCGTTCACCACTGCGGGCATGCGGGTGCCCGTCCTGCGGGAGACCAGGATGCCCGCCGTGCTCTGTGAGGTACCGGCGACGCGGTCGGTCCTCGAAGGCGGCCCCGACCTCGCCACCGTCGTCGCTACCACGCTGGGTGGGTGGATGGCTGCGCCGGCCGGAGAACAGTCGGGAAAACAACGCGTACGGTAGCGGCGATTCTCCACAGCCTGTGGAAGGAACTGTGCAGAAGCCCAGATGTCAAGCACAGGTGAACGCCCGCCGTCGTGCGGGGACGTCACGGTGAACAGCGACTGGAGAGTCGGTCAGCCTCCGATGGCGCCGTGCATGATGCGTTCGTAGATCCGCTCGAGGTCGCTCACCGTGGCGAAGTCGATGGTGACCCGCCCGCGCCGAGCGCCCATCGTGACCGACACGCTCGTGTCCAGGAAGTTCGACAGCTGCGTTTCCAGTTCGAGCCGGGCGACATCAGCGAGCGGCGGCCGAGCGCTCACGGAGGGTGAGGGGCGCGGGGCAGCCGCCGAGCCGGCCGCGGAAGGGACGGCCTCGGCGAGCGCCGCTCTCGTGCGGATGGCGTCCTCCACGGCCCGCACGTTCCACCCGCCCTCGACCGCCTGACGGGCCAGGAGCTCCTGATACGCCCGGTCAGGTGTGGCGAGCAGCGCACGCGCGTGGCCGGCCGACAACCGACCCTCGGCCACCAGCTTCTGGATGCTGCGCGGGAGCTGCAACAGGCGCAGCGTGTTGGTGACGGCCGACCGACTCTTCCCCACCCGCGTGGCGACCTGTTCGTGGGTGAGGCCGAAGTCCTCGATGAGCTGCTGATAGGCCGCGGCTTCCTCGAGGGCGGTGAGGTCATCACGATGCAGGTTCTCGACCAGCGCCTGCTCCACCGACGCCTGGTCGTCCGAGCGGCGCACGATGGCGGGGACGACGTCGAGCCCGGCCCGACGGGCCGCCCGCCACCGCCGTTCGCCCGCCACCAGCTCGTAGCGGCCCTCGCCCCGGGGGCGCACGAGGACGGGCTGCAGGACGCCCAGCTCGCGGACCGAGGCCGTGAGCGCCTCCAACGACTCCTCGTCGAAGCTCGCCCGGGGCTGGTGCGGGTTCGGTTCGATCGCCGCGAGAGGCAACTGGACGAGGTGCGTCCCTTCCTCTTCGGAGGCGTCCGGGGTCGCCCGAACGTCGCTGGGGATCAGCGCGCCGAGGCCCTTACCCAGCCCGCTCCGGTGCCCGGTCCGTTGCTGCACCTCCGCTCACCTCCTTGGCCAGTTCGCGGTAGGCGAGCGCCCCCCGAGAGCTCGGGTCAAAGGCGATGATGGGCTGGCCGAACGAGGGCGCCTCGGAGAGCCGAACCGTCCGGGGCACGATCTGGCGGCACACCTTGGCCCCGAAATGCTCGCGGACCTCGTGCACGACCTGATCGGCCAGCTTCGTCCGGGCGTCGTACATCACGAGGATGATGGTGCTCACCTCCAGCGAGGGATTCAGGCTGCGCCGGACCAACTCAACGTTGCGCAGCAGCTGGCCCAGGCCTTCCAGGGCGTAGTACTCGCACTGAATGGGTACGACGACCTCCGTAGCGGCGGCGAGGCCGTTGACCGTGAGCAGCCCCAGTGAGGGCGGGCAGTCGACCAGGATGTAGTCGTACTGGTCGAGCACCCCGTCCAGCGCACGCTTCAACTTCAGTTCCCGGCTGAACGCCGGCACGAGTTCGATCTCGGCGCCGGCCAGGTCGAGGGCCGCCGGGGCCACGAACAGGCCGCGCACGGCCGTGGCTTCGACGCAGTCGTCGATCGGAGCGTCGTGCATGATCACGTCGTACATCGACACCTGCAGGCCACGCGGATCGATCCCGAGGCCGGTGCTGGCGTTGCCCTGTGGGTCCAGGTCGACCACCAGCGTGCGCCAACCCAGGTCGGCCAGGCACGCTCCCAAGTTGATGGCCGTCGTCGTCTTGCCGACGCCGCCCTTCTGGTTCGCCACCGCCATCACCCGGGGAAGCGGTCGAGGGAGCGACACGGGTTGGGCGACGGCATCGGCCTCCCGGCGTTGGCCGGGGGTCTCGGCCCCAGGCGCGACGCTGATGCCATTGGCGGCGAGCGCGTTCTCGTCAGCCGATCCCGCCGTGCGGCCATCGGGGCGACCGGCCGACACCGGGAGCGGGTCCTCGACCGGCGCCGGCCGGAGCGGGTCCTGAACCGGCGCCGGCGGGGGCGGGCGACCGGCCGACACCGGCGGGTCCTCGACCGGCGCCGGCCGGAGCGGGTGCTCGACCGGCGCCGGCGGGAGCGGGTCCTCGACCGGCGCCGGCGGGAGCGGGCGACCGGCCGACGCCGTCACGACGTCCGCGGATAGCGGCGCGAGCGGGTCGTCGTCGGCCTCCGGCGCGAGCGGGCCATCGGCGGGCACCGACGCGGCATCGGCCGGTACCGTGCGCGCCTCGTCGCCATCGGCCGGGCGGGCGGGCACCGAGTCGGACGGGTCACCCGAGGCCGAACCCGAAGAGCCCGGGCCGGTTCCCGGAGGCATGGCTGGCACTGCGTCATCCTTTCGGAGCGATCGGGCACGGGCAAGGACCGAGTGTTCCACGTGGAACGCGCGGTCACGGGCAACAGGCTCGACCAAGCGCATTGAGGTCGACCGTCACCACAGGGCGGGGCGGACCGAACGGCGTGGATAGCGGGCCGGACAGGGCTCCACCTGGATGAAGCGCCGCACCGCAGGGGCGTTCCGGGCGGGGTCAGGCTCAGCGTCGCTCGGGTCGGCGGCCAGGCCCAGGAGGCCCAGACCGTCGGCCGGCCACCGGGTTGCGCCGACCGATGTCGGCCCGCCCGGCGGCTCGCTCACCAGGAGCGCCCCGCCGACGGCGAGGAAGCCGGCGGCGCACTCGGCCGTGACCGTCGGGGAGCCGAAGCCGCGGGCCACCACACACGAGAGGGCCGCGCGCCAGGTGGGCTGCCGGGTGAGCTGCTCGGCTCGCGCGTGCAGCACCAGGATTCGATCGTCCCAGCCGAGCCGGCGGACGGCACGACGCAGGAAGTCGGCCCGGGCCAGCCGGGCGTCGACCAGGACGAGCGCCGTGTCGGGTCGGGCGGCGGCGATGACCAGGCCTGGCAGCCCACCGCCCGAGCCCAGGTCGAGCACTCGCGGGGCGCAGCCGAGGCGGGCGACGAACGCCGAGGCGTGGGCTCGGTGCTGCTCGAGCGGCGCCGAACCGATGAACCCCAGCCGCTGAGCGTCTTCGAGGACGGCGGTGAGGGGGTCGCTCGCTGCCCCCCCGGCCACGGGAGTCAGCGGGCGTCGGGCGCAGGCAGGATGACCACCCGTCGCGTCGGTTCCTCGCCCTCGGACCGGGTCTCGACCCCTTCGATCCCACTGGCCGTGTCGTGCACGACCTTGCGGTCGACCGAGGCCATCGGCTCGAGCATGCGAGGCACCCCGCTGTCGATGACCTGGCGGGCGACGTCGGCGGTGAAGCGGGCCAGTGCGTCGCGCCGGCGTTCTCGGTAGCCGCCGATATCGACGTGCAGGCGGCTGCGACCAGTGACCCCGCGCTGGCTGACCGTGCGCGCGAGGTCCTGGATGGCCAACAGCGTCTGGCCGCGCGGGCCGATGAGCAGCCCGAGGTCGCGACCGTTCAGACGGACCTCGATGTCGTCATCCTCACCTCGCGTCTCGGCGGTCGCCTCCAGCCCGAACGCCGCGGCCAGTCCCTCCAGGAACGCCACCGCCGCCGGCCCCACGCTCTCGGGCGTCACTGCCCCTTCAGGCTCGCCCCCACCCTCGACGGCCTCGTCGCCAGCCGCGGGTGTGCTCACCTCGGCGGCCACGGCGCCGGCACCGCGCCGGCGGCTGGGACGCACCAACTTCCCACCGGAGCTCACGCCCCCGCCCGCAGCCGGCGCGGCGACGGCGGGCCCGCTGGCGTCGGGGTGCGACGCCACGGCCGCTTCCAGGCCCGTCGCCGTCGCTGGCGTGGGCGCCACCGCGTCGGCGGCATCGAGGGCTGACTCGACCACGGCCGCAACCGCCGGGTCCGGGCCGCCCGAGGACGCGTCGGAAGCCACGGGATCGAGGACGCTCGAGGACGCGTCCGCAGCCGCCGGGGCCGACTCGGCCTTCACGTCGCGTCGGCGCCGCTCGCGCCGATCGAGCTTGGGCCGCGGCCGCGACGGCCGCACCCGCGCCCGCACGCGTGCCTCGCCCCGCACCCGGCCGAACAGGCCGGGCCGAGGCTCTTCCAGCACCTCGAACTCGGCGTCGTCCTCGTCGACGCCGAGTTGGTCAAGGGCCAGATCCTTGGCCTCCGACACCGTCCTGGCCGTGGTCTCCACCCACTCCATCCCGTGCTCTTTCGTTTCCTTTGGCTGCTGTCGGCTCGGTCGCTCACTGGCCGCGGGTGCGGCCGGCTACTTCTTCTTGGGCTGGGGCCGGCTGGGGGCCGGGCGCCCTGCGGGCTTCGGTCGGGGCGGCGTGACCCGTCCACTCGGTGCCGGCCGACCCTTGGGCGTCGGCCGGGGCGTGGGCGGCGGCCGCCCCGCCGAGTCTTCACCGCCGGAGCCGGCCCCGTTGGCCGTGGCGGTGGTGTCGTCCCCCCCGCCTGATGGGGCGGGGGTGCCCGCCGCTCGGGGAGTGCCCTTGGGGTTGGACGCCTGGGCGCGGCTCGAGGCCTTGGCATCGCTCGCCGGCCGCGCCGCCCGCCCGCCACCCTGCGCCTTGGCCGCTCCGCTCTGCCCCTTGGCGCCCGCCCCCTGACCCTTGGCGCCGGCCCCCTTGGCACCCGCCGGGCCCTTCGGGACCTCCCGGGACTTGGCGTCGCGCACCTCCTTGGGTCCTTTGCCCCCCTTGTCCCCGTCCTCGGCCCGGGCGGCCGCAGCGGCGGCTTGCGCCTGGCGCCCGAGGGAGTGCTCGTGACGGTAGAAGGTGCGCGTGATGTAGGCCTGCTGGGCGATCCGGTACGAGTTCGACACGAGGAAGTACACGACCAGGCCGGCGGGCAGCGTGAGCGAGATCACCGCGAAGAACACCGGGAAGACCTTCATGAGCATGCGCTGCTGGCGCAGCATGGGCGTGTCGGCCTGGCCCACGGTGCGGGCGCTGATCTGGCGCTGCTGGTAGTAGCTGGTACCGGTGACGAGCAGGATGAGGATGAGGTAGGGGATTCCCTCCACGAAGCTCTCGCCCAGCTTCTGCACCGCCGACCGCGACAGGTCGATCCCGAACGACACCATCTGGGTCGACTGGCTCAAGTCCTGGTAGAGCGCCGTGTCGTGGTGGAGGTACGAGGGGTCGAAGAACCCGTCACCGTTGGTGTCGGCCGTCAGCTTGTGCAGCACCCGGTACAGCACGATGAACACCGGCGCCTGCAGCAGGAGCGGGAGGCAGCCACCGAGCGGGCTGATCTTGTGCTCCTGGTAGAACTTCATCAGCTCTTCGTTGAGCTTCTGGCGGTCACCCTTGTACTGCTGCTGGATGCGCCGCATCTCGGGCTGCAGCCTCTGCAGCTGCAACATCGACTTGGTGCCCTTCAGGGTGAGCGGCGTCAGGATCACCATCACCGAGAGAGTGAGCAGGGCGATGGCCAGTGCGTAGTTGTGGGTGAAGCTGTAAAACCAGGCCAGGACCGTGGCAAACAGGTCAAACACGAACGGGCTCTTTCTTGTCGGGCACGGGGTCGTACCCCATGGCGCCCCACGGATGGCACCGGCCCAGCCGGCGCAGGGTGAGCAGCGTGCCACGCGCCGCGCCATGGTGGCGGAGGGCGTCGAGGGCGTACGTCGAGCAGGAAGGGTCGAACCGGCACGGGGAGGGCCGGCCGGCACGAGCGAGCTGATACAGCCGCACGGCGCCAATCAGTGGTCGCGCGAGGAGCGAGCCTCTGACCGCGGAGTGTGCTTCACTCATCGTGCGGTGTCCCCGAGCCGAGCGGGCACGGCGCTCAGTGCGGCGCGCAGTTGAGCGGTCGTGCAACCGGCCGCCGCCGGGCGGGCGCCGATGAGATACCACCCGGCCGGGAGGTCGGCGGCGAGGTCGGCGGTCACGGCCCGCAGCCGGCGCCGCACGCGGTTGCGCACGACCGCGCCCCCGACGGCGCGCCCGACCGCGTAGGCGACATGGGGTGGGCGGGCACACGGGTCGAGCATCACCGACACCCATACGGGGCCGAGGTTGATCCGGTGCCCTTCGCGACCAAAGCGCGCAAAGATCGATCGTTGACGGATGCGCCGGGTCAGGCCGACAGCCGGGCGCGGCCCTTGCGCCGCCGGTTCTGCAGGATGGCCCGCCCGGCCCGCGTCGACATGCGATGCCGGAACCCGTGACGCTTGGCGCGCCGTCGGTTGTTCGGCTGGTACGTGCGCTTCACTCATGCCTCCTCGACCCGGGGGATGGCCGACCCGGGGGCGTGACCGGCGCGTCGGCGACACGAGACGGGGGCCGGCAGGCTCGACCCGACAAGGCTAGGCGGGGGGACCGCCGGCGGCAACTCACCCGACCGGCGCTGTGGACAGAGGTGCTACCGTCCCGATTCCCTCCTCATGCGAGGAGGTGACCCGAAATCGCCCACGTCGTCGGCTTGTCCACACACTGTGGAGAGCGTTGTGGACGGCGGCCGGACGACCAGGCGGAGGTGCTGGTGAGCGACGCCGAGCAACTGTGGATGGCGGCGGCGCAGGTCCTCCGGGCGCAGGTGTCCGAAGCGGTCTGGCATTCCACCTTCGCTGATGCTCGCGCCACCAAGCTGGTCGACGACCGGCTGGTGCTCGTGGTCCCCAGCAGCTTCACCCGCGAACGCCTGGAGGGTCGTTACCTCGCGCTCGTCCAGGACGCCCTGAGCGAAGTAGGCCGCGAGGGCCTGCAACTCGCCGTCGAGGTCCAGCCCGATCGGGCCACGCCCCCCGACGAACCGCCCGGCCCACGCGACGAGGCGAGCACGCCCGCCCCCTCGCGGGGACTGGCGCCCGCAAGGGACGGCCGGGTGCCCCCAGCCGAGGTCCGCCCCCAGATCCAGGGCATCAACCCGGCCTATCGCTTCGAGCACTTCGTCATCGGCTCCTCGAACCGCTTCGCGCACGCCGCCGCCCTGCGCGTCGCCGAGACGCCTGCTCGTAACTACAACCCGCTGTTTATCTACGGCGCCTCCGGGCTGGGCAAGACCCACCTCCTCCACGCCATCGGCCACTACGTCCACGACAACTACGCCCACTACGAGGTGCGCTACGTCTCCACCGAGACGTTCCTCAACGACTTCATCGACGCCATCCGCACCGGCACGACCCCCGCCTTGCGGCGCCGCTACCGCGAAGTCGACGTCCTGCTCGTCGACGACATCCAGTTCATCGAGCGCTCCGACCAGCTCCAAGAGGAGTTCTTCCACACCTTCAACGCCCTGCACGGGGCCCAGAAGCAGATGGTGATCACCTCGGACCGGGCGCCCGACGGCCTGCAGAAGCTCGAGGACCGCCTGCGCAGCCGGTTCCGGTGGGGCCTCCTGGTCGACATCCAGCCCCCCGACATCGAGACCCGCATCGCCATCCTGCGCAATCGCGCCGACCGCGAGGGCACCGGCGTCGACGGCGACGTGCTCGAGTTCATCGCCACCCACATCACCACCAACATCCGTGAGCTCGAGGGCGCGCTGATCCGGGTCCTCGCCTACACCAGTCTCTCGCGGGTGCCCCTCACGGTGGACGTGGCCAAGGACGTCCTGCGCGAGCTGGTGTCCGATGCCCAACCCCGCCAGCGCACGGCGCCCGAGATGCTCGACTTCATCGCCGATTACTTCAGCCTGCCCGTGGATGCCCTTCGAGGCCGGAGCCGCCAGCGCCCCCTCGTCACCGCCCGCCAGGTGGCCATGTACGTCATCCGTGAGCTCACCGACCTCTCCTACCCCGCCATCGCCCGTGAGTTCGGGGGTCGGGACCACACCACGGTGATGCACGCGGTGGAGAAGATCGAGGGCCAGATGAAGGAGCGCCAGCAGATCTACGACCAGGTGACGCACCTGCTGCAGAACCTGAAGCGTCCCGCGTGAACACGATTGGGGAGCACGGTTGGGGATCGGGCGGTGCCGGTCCTGTGATCGACCGGTGCACCCACGCTGGTCGTCCCCAGGTCCGCGCCGGCGCGGGCGCACGCCTGGGGACGCGCGGGGAAACGACACGCGTGACGTTCAGCCGGCGCGACCGGGCGCGACTCCCTCCTGTCCCCAATCCACAGGACCTACGACGACTACTGTTGTTCCACCACCCTGATCGGGGACGCTGGTGGGGACGCATGACGAAGGGAGTGGGGCCGTGAGGTTCCGATGCGAGCGGGACGTCCTGGCCGATGCGTTGGCCCTGGCGGGGCGGGCGGCCGGTGGCCGCGGGGCGGTGGCGGCGTTGTCGGGGATCAAGACCGAGCTCATTGGCGATCAGCTGCGACTCACCGGCACCGATCTCGAGCTCACCATCGCCGTGGAGCGCACCGTCGCGGGCGAGAGCGACGGCGTCGTGGTACTGCCGGCGCGCCTCACCGCCGAGATCGTGCGGGCCCTGCCGGCGGGCGCGGTCACCGTGCACGCCGAGGCCGACCAGGCCCGCATCACCGTCGAGCGCTCCCAGTTCACCGTGCGCACGTTCAGCGTGGAGGACTTCCCCCGGGTCCTCCAGCCCGAGGGTACCGGTGTCACGCTTCCTTCGGCCGACTTCGCCGAGGCGCTGCGCCAGGTCGTGCGGGCAGCGTCCACCGACGACGCCCGTCCCATCCTCACCGGTGTGCTGATGGCGGCCGAGACCGAGGGTTTGCAACTCGTGGCCACCGACAGCTACCGCCTGGCCGTGCGCGACCTGCCCGGCACGCAGGTGCTCGGCCCCGATCAGAAGGTGCTCGTGCCGTCGCGGGCGCTCAACGAGCTGACCCGGGTGCTGGCCGCCGAGCCCGAGCTCACCTTGCGCCTGGGCGAGCGTGACGTGGCCTTCGAGGTGGGTGGTGACGGAGCCCGAACCCGGCTCACCAGCCGGCTCATCGAAGGCGAGTTCCCCAAGGTCCGTCAGCTGATCCCACAGCACCACGCCAACTGCCTCACGGTGGGCCGCGAGCCGTTGCTCGACGCCATCCGGCGCGTCCGGCTGGTGGCGCGGGAGTCGGCCTCCCCGTCGATCCGGCTGGCCATGGGCGCCGATGGCCTCGAGCTGTCAGCCATCGATGTCGAGCGGGGGGAGGCGGCCGAGACCATCGACGCCAAGTACGAGGGCACCGAGATGACGGTGGCGTTCAACCCGGTGTACCTGCAGGAGGGCGTGGAGGCGTGCGCCGGCGATGAAATCACGCTCGAGACGCTCGATGCCCTGAAACCGGCGGTGGTGCGTTCGGCGGAGCAGGGCGACTACCTCTACCTGCTCATGCCCGTGCGGGTGCCGTGACGCCGTTGCCGCCGTGATCCTCCGCCACCTGTGGCTGCAGGGGTGGCGCAACTACGCCCGGGCCGAGGTCAGCTTGGACCCGGGGTTCACGTTGTTGGTGGGGGCGAACGGGCAGGGCAAGACCAACCTGGTCGAAGCCGTGGGCTACCTGGCCACGCTCGACAGCTTCCGGCACGCTCCCACCGAGGCCCTCGTGGGCACGGCGGCCGACGCTGCGGTCGTGCGCGGCGCCATCGACCACGACGGGCGGGACGTCCTGATCGAGGCCGAAGTCCAGCGGGGGACGGGGCGCAGCCGTGTCCAGGTCAACCGCCAGCGGCTCGCCCGGGCGCGCGATCTGCTGGGCGTGCTGCGGGTCACGGTGTTCCACCCCGACGATCTCGAGCTGGTCAAGGGCGGCCCCAGCGAGCGCCGCAGCTTCTTGGACGACGTGCTCGCCTCGCTGCATCCCCGCCACGACCGGGCGCGGGCCGACGTCGAACGCATCTTGCGCCAGCGCACGGCGCTGCTCAAGCAGGCGGGGGGCCGGCTGGGCGCCGACATCGCCGTCTCCCTCGACGTGTGGGACGCGCGGCTGGCGGAGGCGGGCACGGCGCTGGGTGATGCCCGAGCCGATCTGGTGGAGGCGCTCGCCCCGCGGGTGGCCCTGGCGTACGCCGGCATCGCGGGAGCCGAGGCACCGGTGAGGCTGGCGTATCGGGCGCCGTGGCGGGCCGAGGGTTTGGCGGCGGCGCTGGCGGCCGTGCGGGGCGAGGAGGTCCGGCGGGGCGTGAGCCTGGTCGGTCCGCATCGCGACGACGTGGCCGTCGAGCTGAACGGTCTGCCGGCCCGCACCCACGCGTCCCAGGGCGAGCAGCGGTGTCTGGCCCTCGGGTTGCGCCTCGGGGCCCACGGCGTGGTCACCGAGCGCACGGGCGGGCCACCGGTGCTCGCGCTCGACGACGTGTTCAGCGAGCTCGACCGGGCCCGCAGCCGCGCCTTGCTGGCCCATCTCCCGCCCGCGCAGATCGTGATGACGACCGCCGGCGACGTGCCCGCGGGCGCCCGACCCGACCGGGTGCTGCAGATCGAGGCGGGCACGGTGCGGCCGTGAGCGGCGAACCCGGACCGGCGGTCGACCGCCCGGGGTTGCCCGGGCAGTCCGGGCGGGGCTTGTCGGCCAGTGGGCGGTCTCTCGACGAGGGCGGGCTGGCCGAGAACGAGCAGAACCATGACCTCGTGGCGCTGCGGGACGCCCTCGATGCGGTCGTGCGCTCGCTCGGGCGGGGCGTGGGCGGGGGGCGACGGGGTGGAGGCGCGGGCACGGTGAGCGTGTTCCGCTCGTGGGACGAGGCCGTCGGGCCCACGGTCGCCGAGCACGCCCGGCCGATCGCCCTCGATGACGGCCGCCTGCTGGTGGAAGTCGATCAACCGGGATGGGCGACACAGCTGCGGTACCTGTCGGGCACCGTGCTCGAACGTCTCTCCGACGCGATCGGGCCGGGCATCGTGCGTTCGCTCGAAGTGCGCGTGGCCCGCCGGTGAGTGATGCTTGTCGCCGATTTCGTGGACAGGTCAACGAAAACGGTGACTCAAGCGGGGCCTGATCACCGTCGCTTCGTGACACCCCTCTGGTAGGCTGTGCTCATCGTGGTTCGGGCGTCTGACCTGCGGTTTTCGGCTCCCGACCACCCGCTCATCTCACCCCTGGAAAGGTCGCGCCCCGGTGGAGGACGACGCGTGAACGACAACGTCACCAGCACCACCGTGGCGCCCCCGGGATCCGATTACGCGGCCAAGGACATCCAGGTCCTCGAAGGCCTCGACCCGGTGCGCAAACGCCCCGGCATGTACATCGGGTCCACCGGCCTGGCCGGCCTGCACCACCTCGTCTGGGAGGTCGTGGACAATGCCGTCGACGAGGCCATGGCCGGCTTCTGCGACCGCATCGTCGTCACGCTGTGCGCCGACGGCAGCTGCCGGGTGGAAGACAACGGCCGCGGCATCCCCGTCGATCCCTACCCGTCGGGGCCGCACAAGGGCAAGAGCGCGGCCGAGGTCGTGCTCACGGTGCTGCACGCCGGGGGCAAGTTCGGCGGCGCCGGCTACAAGGTGTCGGGCGGCCTGCACGGGGTCGGGGTCAGCGTGGTCAACGCGCTGAGCGAGCGCCTCCTGCTCGAGGTCGACCGCGACGGCCGCCGCCACCGCCTGGAGTTCGCCAAGGGCGGCAAGCCCCAGACCAAGCTCGAGGTCGTGGGCAAGGCGCCCCGGGGGCGCACGGGCACCACCGTCACGTTCTGGCCGGACCCCACGGTCTTCAGCGCCGAGGGCGTCGAGTTCTCGGCCCGCACGGTGCTCGAACGGCTGCAAACCATGGCGTTCCTCAACCGCGGGCTCGAGATCCGCTTCGTCGACGAGCGCGCCAACCACGAGCAGGAAGTCACCTACCGCTACGCCGGCGGCATCGTCGACTTCGTGCGCCACATGAACGCGTCCAAGGACGCTCTGTTCCGGGAGGTGGCCAACTTCGGGGCCGACGAGGCCGACCAGCAGGTCGAGATCGCCCTGCAGTGGAACACCGGGTACTACGAGGGCATCCACGGCTACGCCAACGGCATCTCCACCACCGAAGGCGGCATGCACATCGAGGGCTTCAAGGCGGCCATCACCCGCGTGGTCAACGAGTACGCCCGCTCGGGCAAGCAACCGCTGCTCAAGGAGAAGGACGACAACCTGCAGGGCGAAGACATCCGTGAGGGCCTCACCGCCATCGTGGCCGTCAAGCTGCGCGACCCTCAGTTCGAGGGCCAGACCAAGGCCAAGCTGGGCAACGTCTCCATCCGGTCGCTCGTCCAGAAGGTCACCAACGAGAAGTTGGCCGAGTGGCTGCTCGAGCACCCCACCCAGGCCAACGCCATCGTGCGCAAGGCCAAGTCGGCGGCCGAGGCCCGAGTGGCGGCCAAGAAGGCGCGTGAGGTCGTCCGCCGCAAGACGGGCCTGTCGGGCGCGGGCATGCCCGACAAGCTGAAGGACTGCGCCAGCCGTGATCCGGGCGAGAGCGAGCTGTTCATCGTCGAGGGCGACTCCGCCGGCGGCACCGCGGTGTCGGCGCGCGACCCGCGCACCCAGGCGATCCTGCCCATCCGCGGCAAGATCCTCAACGTCGAGCGCGCCCGCCTCGACCGGATGCTGAAGAACAACGAGGTGCAGGCGCTCATCACCGCCATCGGGGGCGGCGTGGGCGACGAGTTCGACGCCACGAAAGCGCGCTACCACAAGGTTATCGTGATGGCCGACGCCGATGTCGATGGCAGCCACATCCGCACTCTGCTGCTCACGTTCTTCTTCCGCCAGATGCGCCCGCTCATCGAGCAGGGTTACGTGTACATCGCCCAACCGCCCCTGTATTCCACCGAGGTCGGCAAGGAGAAGGTGTACCTGAAGGACGATCCCGCCAAGGCCGCCTTCCTGGCCGAGCATCCCAACCACAAGAAGGAGTTCCAGCGGTTGAAGGGCCTCGGCGAGATGGACGCGGCCGAGCTGCGCGACACCACCATGGACCCGAACCGGCGCACGCTGCTGCAGGTCGACATCGCCGATGCCGCCCTGGCCGACGAGGTCATGAGCACCCTCATGGGCGACGAGGTCGAGCTGCGCAAGCACTTCATCCAGACCAACGCCCGCGATGTGCGCTTCTTGGATATCTGATGAGCGACAACACCCCCCCGTTGGAGTTCGGGCAGATCGAGCCCATCGAGATCCAGGAGGAGATGGAGCGCTCCTTCCTGGACTACGCCATGTCGGTCATCGTGTCGCGGGCCCTGCCCGACGTGCGCGACGGCCTCAAGCCGGTGCACCGGCGAATCCTGTGGGACATGGAGGTGCAGGGCTTCCGGCCCGACCGCCCGCACGTCAAGTGCGCGCGCGTCACCGGCGACACCATGGCCAACTACCACCCCCACGGAAACGCGGCCATTTACGACGCGCTCGTGCGGATGGCCCAGCCGTTCTCGTTGCGCCACCCGCTCATCGATTTTCACGGCAATTACGGCTCGCCCGACTTTGGTCCGGCCGCCGAGCGCTACTGCGTCACGGGCGACGCCCTCGTCCGGCGTGCCGATGGCACCACGGTGCCCATCGCCGACCTCGTCCCGGGCGCGCGGCCGCATTCGGACACAGCGCTCGACGAGAAGGTGCTCGACCTCGATGGAAACCCGGTGCGGGCGTCGGTGTTCTTCCACAGCGGCACCCACCCGGTGCGCCGCGTGCGCACGGCCGAGGGCTACGAGCTGACCGGGACGCTGAACCACCCGATTCTGTGCCTGGCCCCGCCGCTGGTGCCGGGCGCCCCGCCCATGTTGCTGTGGAAGCTGCTGGGCGAACTGCAGGCTCGTGATGTCGTCGCGCTCGCACGGCACGGATTCGCCGAAGTTCCGATCGCCGGCGAGCGCGACTGGCACCTCGGCGTCCTCGCCGGCGCCCTCGTCGCCGAGGGCTGGGTCGGCCACGATCACCTTGGTTTCAACAACGTCGATCGCGAGTTCTACGACCTCGTGATCGAGGCGTACGACCACATCGTGGGCGGATGCCGCTACGTCAACCAGCGCCGCCTCCGGTCGGGCCGAACCATCCATGAGCTCGACGTCCAGGGGATCGCCGCCTTCCAGGAAGGTCCGCTGGTTGACCTCGTCGGGCTGCGCAGCGCCGACAAGCGGGTGCCGCGGGAGATATGGGCGGCGGGGCCGGCGGTGAAGCAGGCCTTCCTGCAGGCGCTGTTCGAAGGTGACGGTTGCGTCAGCGCAGCGGCGCGGTCGACCGTGCGCATCTTCTACTCGACGAGAAGTGAGCGGCTGGCTCGCGAGGTCCAGCAGATGCTGCTCGAATTCGGCGTCGTCAGCCGGGTCCAGCTGCAGGCCAGGCGCGGCGAATGGAAGGTGAGCATCAACCGGCGTGATGTGCGGCGCTTCCAGCACGAGGTCGGCTTCCTCACCGCGAAGCGCGCCGCGCTGGCATCCGCCCTCGATCGCGTGCCCGCCAGCAGTCGGGCACTGTCGAGCGACCATGTGCCCCACCTCGCCGCGCACCTCCGGGCCCGCGCTCGGCGGGGCGCCAAGAAGTGGATGGGGAAGCACAACGTCGGCCGGCTCGAGCGCTGGGATCGCGATGGGTCGGCGATCCGGAGGTTGACCGACGGCGACGTGTGGACTCCCGACGTCGAGCGCATGGTGAGCGGACGCTTCTATTTCGCGACAGTGGTGGCGGTCGACGACGCCGGTACCGCTCCGGTGTACTCGCTGCGGGTCGACTCCGACGACCACTCGTTCATCACCAATGGTTTCATCAGCCACAACACAGAATGCCGGCTTGACCCGCTGGCCATGTTGCTGCTGGCCGGTATCGACGAGGACACGGTCGACTTCGAGCCCACCTACGACGGCTCCAAGGACCAGCCCACGGTGCTGCCGGCCCGGTTCCCCAACCTGCTGGTGAACGGCAGCCAGGGCATCGCCGTGGGCATGGCCACGAACATCCCGCCCCACAACTTGGGCGAGGTCATCGACGCCACCGTCCACCTCATCGACCACCCCGACGCCACCCCCGACGACCTCATGGCCTTCGTGAAGGGCCCCGACTTCCCCACCGGCGGCCTCATCATGGGACGCGCCGGCATCATCGACGCCTACCGCACCGGTCGGGGCAGCGTGAAGATGCGGGCCAAGGCCGAGATCGAAGAGGTGGGCAAGCGGGGCGACCAGTTCCAGATCGTCGTCACCGAGCTCCCTTACCAGGTGTCGGGCAGTTCGGTCGCGGCCCGCGTCACCGAGTTGGTCAACGCCGGCGAGCTCGACGGTGTGGCCGACATCAACGACGAGTCGTCCGACAAGACGGGCACCCGCATCGTCATCCCGCTCAAGCGCGACGCCAACGCCAGCGTCGTGCTCAACAACCTGTTCAAGCTCACCCAGCTCCAGACGACGTTCCCCGTCAACATGGTGGCGCTCACGGGTGGAGCGCCCGGTGTGCCGCGCACGCTCAACCTGGCGCAGGTGCTGCGGCACTACGTCGACCATCAGGTCGAGGTCATCACCCGCCGCTCCCGACACCGGCTGGAGAAGGCGCAGGACCGGGCCCACATCCTCGAGGGCCTCATCCGCGCCCAGAACGTCATCGACGAGGTCATCGCCCTCATCCGCCGCAGTGACGACCGCACGGCCGCCCGCCAGGGACTGATGGCCGAGCCGTTCTCGTTCTCCGAACGCCAGGCCAGCTTCATCCTCGACATGCAGTTGGGCCAGCTCACCCGGTTGGCCCGCATCAACCTGCAGGAAGAGCTCGACGCCAAGCGCGCCGACATCGCCGAGCTGGAAGCGATCCTGGCCGACGAGGGCCGGTTGCGGCAGGTGATCAAGGACGAGCTGGCGGAGGTCAAAGAGCGCCACGCCACGCCGCGGCGCGCCGTCATCACCCACGATGTCGGCGAGATCACCGACCTCGAGCTCATCGACGACAAAGAACTCGTCGTCGTCATGACCCGGGCGGGCTATGTGAAGACGGTCGACGCCGACGCCTTCCGGGCCACCCGACGGGGAGCCAAGGGCGTCTCGGGGGGGCGGCTGCGCGAGGCCGATCTCATCAGCCACGTCATCCACTCCACCGCGCACGCCTACCTGCTGTTCTTCTCCAACCGGGGCCGGGTGTACCGGCTGAGGGTGCACGAGATCCCCGAGCGCGAGCGCACGGCGCGCGGCCTCCCCATCGTCAACCTGCTGCCGCTGGCGCCCGACGAGCGGATCCAGGCCATCATCGACACGCGCGACTACGAGACCTCGCGGTACTTGTTCTTCGCCACCCGCAAGGGCCAGGTGAAGAAGACGCCCTTCACCGAGTACGACTCGTCGCGCCGGGACGGGCTCATCGCCATCAACCTCCGCGACGGCGACGAGCTGGTGAAGGTGGTGCCCACCAGCGGCACCGACGACATCTTCATGGTCTCCCGCAAGGGCATGACGATCCGCTTCGACGAGGACGACGTCCGCCCCATGGGTCGAGCGGCCGGCGGTGTCATCGGTATGAAGCTGCGCTCCGACGACGAGGTGGTGTCGGTGGATGTCGCCCGGGACGACGCCAGCATTCTCATGGTCACCGAGTCGGGGTACGGCAAGCGCACCAAGCTCAACCATTTCAATCGTCAGGGCCGTGGCGGCCAGGGCGTCATGGGGATGAAGCTCACCGCCCGGAAGGGGTACCTGGTGGCGGCGTTCATGGTCGGCCTCGACGACGAGATCATCATCGTGTCGTCCACCGGGCAGACGGTACGCACCGCGGTGCGCGACATCTCGTCTCAGGGGCGGGCGGCCACCGGCGTCCGGGTGATGAACCTCGAAGCCGACCAGGTCGTCGCTTCGGTCGCGCCGATCATCGCCGCCGACAACGGCGACGACTAGCACCTCGCCTCACCCTCGCCGGTTCGCGCCGGCCTCCTCACTTCCCCCGCCGTTGGTCGAGGTCAAGGAGGACGCATGCGCGCCCGGAAAGAGGAAGGACAGGCCGTCCCGCTGGTGTTGGCGGTGCTCGTGCTGGTGGTGCTGCTGGGCGTGGGGCTGGCCCGCGTCGGGCGCACGGCGGTGGATGCCGCCGCCGCTCGTACTGCCGCTGACGCCGCCGCCTTGGCAGGGGCTCGGGGCGACGACGACGAGGCCCGGGCGGTGGCCGCCGCCAACGGCGGCGTGCTCGTGAGCCTGACGCGCGCCGGCGACGACACCGTGGCGACCGTGCGGGTGGGCGGCCGCAGCGCGACCGCCCGGGCCCGTGCCGACCCTGTAGAGCCGCCGCCCGAGGGCGGGCCAGTCGAGTTGGCGCGGGTGCGCGGGTTCACCGTGCACGCCCGCATCGCGGTGCAGTTCGCCGCCCTGCTCGACGCCGCCGAAGCCGACGGCATCGTGCTCACCGGCGGCGCCTATCGCAGCAACGACGCCCAGATCGCTCTACGCCGCGCCCACTGTGGACCGTCCCACTACGACATCTGGGAAAAGCCGTCGTCGCAGTGCTCGCCTCCGACCGCTCGTCCCGGCCACTCCATGCACGAGCAGGGGCTGGCCGTCGACTTCAGCTACCAGGGGCGGGTGATCGGCTCGCGCTCGTCGCCCGCCTACCGGTGGCTGGCCGCCCATGCCCGCTCCTACGGCTTGTTCAACCTGCCCGCCGAGCCCTGGCACTGGAGCGTGAACGGCCGCTGAGGCAGCATGACCCCGGCCGGACGGGCAGCGGCCTCTACACTGGCCGGGTGCCCGGCGGCGAGACCGATCTCGAGGCGCCCGACCACCGTCTCGAGGCGCCCACCGCCGCTGTACCTGTTATCGGCGTCGGCACCAACGGCGATGGGCCCGTGCCCAACGGCGACCACCCGATGGCGGTCGATCCGCTGTTGGCTGCCGAAGCGGGGGCTCGGCCATCGGGCGGCCAGACGGTGAGTAACGAGGTCGTCCCGGAGGTTGACGAGGACGCGCCGGAGCAGTCGGGCGTGCCGGTCGAACAGGCGCTGGCCGTGGCCGAGGGCGGGGTGCCGGTGTTGCTCCCGGCCGCCGCCGCCCCGGCAGGCGACCTCACCGGCGGACGTCCCGAGCGCGGGCGGCGGCGGTGGTGGCGCAAGGGACCGTCGGCCGGGCCCGCTGGCGGCGACGAGGCAGTCGGCCAGGGGGCGAGCGGTGCCGAGGCGACGAATACGACGGTGGCCGCCGACCCGACCGAGGCGATCGAGCGGGCGCCGTGGGCGCACGCGCCGGACGCGCCGGACGCGCCGGATACGACGGAGGACCTGCACCGGCCAGAGGCGTTGGACGCGCCCGAGCGGGGCTACCGGGCGGAACCGCTCGAGGGGGCGCACCGGCTCGACGCGTCGGAGACAGCGCACCGGCCGGACGCGTCGGACCCGGCTGACGGGCCGGGCGCCCACCCTGCCCTCGTCGGGCCGTACCCCGTGCTCGAGCCCGAGCCGGCCGCGGGCACGCGTGAAGGCGAGTCCCCGCCGTCTGGACGGCGGCGCTGGTGGCAGCGGATCTTCGAGTTCGAGGACCCTGACGACGTCGGCTCGCGCGCCGCCAGCAATGGCCAGGGCGCCGACGATTCTGGGCCGGGCGCCGACACGCTGCCGCCCGCCTTGGCCGCCGCCGCCACACCGGAGGCGGCCGCCGCGCCCCGTCGCACCCTCGTGCCCGACGCCCGGTCGGGCCCCGACGGCCGCACGGACACTGACGAGACCACCGCCCGGACCGACACTGACGAGACCACCGCCCCGTCCCTGCCCCCTCCCCGGGATGAGCCCACGGGCGCCCGTGTCCCACCCGCGCTGGGTGACCACCGGGCCTGGGTCACGGTTCCGATCACCGACGAGCCCTACGCCGACGACGACGAGGCCGGCGTGCTCGAACCCGCCCTCGAGCCGGCGCGCACCGGTGAGATCCCGCGAGCGCCCATGCTGGGTGCCGAGCGGGCGCGGTTGGTGCCCGAGCCGGAGCGTGAGCCGATGTGGCTGCAGCGCCGCCGCTCGCGTCGGCCTCGCGTCCGACGAGTCACGCGAGTGGTGCGTCGGGTCGACACGTGGTCGGTGTTCAAGGTGGCGTTGCTGTTCTGGGTCGTGGCCTACCTGATCCTGCTCGTGGCCGGCGTGCTGCTGTGGTCGGTGGCGGTGTCCACCGGCACGGTCGACAACGTGGAGAGCTTCATCAAAGACCTCCTGGCTCTCGACACGTTCACCTTTGACGGCCAGAAGATCTTCCGCGCCTCGTGGGTACTGGGTGCGTTCATGGCCGTGGCCGGCACCGGCTTCACGGTCACGCTGGCGGTGCTCTACAACCTGTTCTCCGACCTCGTGGGCGGCATCCGCGTCACCGTGCTGGAGGAAGAGGTCGTGCAGCGCCCGCCCTCGCCCCCCAACCCGCACTGAGCCTCGGCGCCGGGCAGCGGCGGTGCCCGCTAACCTCTTCGGCGCGCCGGGGCTATAGCTCAGTCGGTTAGAGCGCATCCCTGATAAGGATGAGGTCGCTGGTTCGATTCCAGCTAGCCCCACGTGAAGGTCCTCCGGCGGGCGGTGCTCGCCTTGTTCGCCGCGGTGTCCGTCGCCGCCGCCCTGCGGGTCAGGGGCAAGGGCGGCGTACCACCGCAACGAGGTGGCTGGCGCGAGCTCCCTATCGTCGACCCTCCCCGGTGAGGGCGTGGTGAACGGGGCGCCATGAAGGTGGCCGTCGTCGGCTGCGGCGCGGTGGGGGCGCGTGCCGCCCGGCAACTGACCGTCACGGACGCCGTGACCCGGGTCGTGTGCATCAGTCGCGACGAGGCGCGCACCGCTCGGGTCGTCGCCGCCCTCGGCTCACGAGCGGTGGCCCATGGCGGCCCCCTGCCCGAGGCCGAGGTCGACGTGGCCGTGCTGGCCACGCCCGGCTCCGGACAGGCGACCGCCGCCGCCGAGGCCTTGGCGGCAGGGGCCCACGTCGTCTCCGTCACCGACGACTTGGACGAGGTGGAGCGGCTCCTGGCCCTCGATGGTGCCGCTCGGCGCGCCGGTCGTGCCCTGGTGGTGGGGGCGGGGATGGCGCCCGGGCTGAGCTGCCTGCTCGCTCGGCACAGCGCGCCGCGCCTGGCCTCGCTTGAGGAGATCCACGTGGCCAAGTTCGGCACCGGGGGGCCCACGTGTGCCCGCCAGCATCACCGCGCCCTGCGGGGACGGGCGGTGGAGTGGCGTGAGGGCGCGTGGCTCGAACGCCCGGCGGGCACCGGCCGGGAGTTGTGCTGGTTCCCGGATCCCGTCGGGGCCCACGACTGCTACCGGGCCGAGCTCCCCGACGCCGTGCTGCTGCACGCCGCCTTTCCCGCGGTGGGCCGCATTTCGGCGCGGGTGGCCGCCACTCGTCGCGATCGACTCACGGCCCGGCTGCCCATGCTGCGCCGCCCGCACCCCGAGGGCCGCCTGGGCGCGGTGCGGGTGGAGCTGCGGGGCGACGACGAGAACGGCGGCAGGGACGCGGTCGTGCTCGGCGCCATCGACCGCCCGGCGGTGGCGGCGGGGGCGGTGGCCGCCGTGCTGGCGGTCCACGCCGGCGACGGCCGCGTGCCCACCGCCGGCGCCGTGAGCGTGGGCGACGCCACGATCGACGCCGCCGCCGTGCTGGCCGAGCTGGCCCGCCGGGGCGTGAAGGTGGCGGTGTTCGAGGGCGCGGGCGACAGCGCCGTCCCGCGAGGTTGAAGCCGGCGTCCACGGCATGCGCGGCCTCCGACCTCCGGCGTCGGCGGGCGCCGCTTCGGTCAGGAATCTGCACCTCCACGGTGCTCTCGGCTGCCTAGGGCAGGGATCTGCACCTTGGCGCAGGGCCGCACGGGCGCACGGCCGCACGGGCGCAGGGCCACACGGGCGCACGGCCACACGGGCGCACGGCCACAAGGGCGCACGGGCGACAGGGCGCCGAGCACGCTCCCGGCGCGTTCTCAGTCGTTCTCGACAGCGGTACGCTCCTGCGACGTGGCCGGGGACCTCGACCGCAT
>JBIOZN010000444.1:0-2849 GCA_044871175.1 Acidimicrobiales bacterium
GGGGAAGGCGATGACCTCGCGAATGTTCTCCTCGCCGGCGAGGATGACCGTGAGGCGGTCGACTCCGAAGGCGAAGCCGCCGTGGGGCGGGGCGCCGTAGCGGAACGGGGTGAGGAAGAACCCGAACCGGCGCTGGGCCTCCTCGGCCGAGATGCCGAGCAGGTCGAACACCCGCTGCTGCAGGTCGGGCTCGTGGATCCGGATCGACCCCGACCCCAGCTCCCACCCGTTCAGCACCAGGTCGTAGGCCAGCGACCGCACCGCCATGGGATCGCTCTCCAGCCGGTCGAGGTCGTCGGGATGGGGATGGGTGAACGGGTGGTGGGCCGGCTTGGGGCGCCCGGTCACCGAGTCGACGCCCACGAACATCGGGAAGTCGACCACCCACAGGTACCGGTACGGGCCCTCGTGCACCGGCGGGCGGCCGAGGTCGTTGCGCAGCTGGCCCAGCACCTCACACGTCGTGGCCCACGTGTCGGCCACCACCAGAACCAGGTCGTCGGGCTCGGCGCCGAGGGCCGCCACCAGCCCCTTCTGCTCGTCGGCCGACAGGAACTTGGCCACCGGCGACTCGAGCGCGGGCGATCCGGAACCGGATCCACCGTCGCCGTCTCGCACCTTGAGCCACACCAGGCCCTTGGCCCCGAGCGCCTTGGCCCGCTCGACCAGGCCGTCCAGCCGGTTGCGCCCGTACTGGTCGGCCGCACCCGGCACCCGGATGCCCTTGATGGCTTCGGCGCCGGCGAAGGCCTTGAACTCGGTCGCCGCGAACACCGTGTCCAACCCCACCAGCTCCATCCCGAAGCGGAGATCGGGCTTGTCGACCCCGTAGCGGTCCATGGCCTCGTGCCACGTCATCCGCTCGATCGCCTCCGGCCGGGTGCCCAGCGCCGCCTCGGCCGCATCCACCACGGCCGCGCCGATGGCCTCCAACACATCGTCCACGTCGACGAAGCTCATCTCGGCGTCGAGTTGCATGAACTCGTACTGGCGGTCGGCCCGGAGGTCCTCGTCCCGCAGGCAGCGAGCGATCTGGAAGTAGCGGTCGATCCCGCCGACCATCAGCAACTGCTTGAACAGCTGGGGCGACTGCGGCAGGGCGTAGACGCTGCCCGGCACCTGCCGGGACGGCACCAGGAACTCCCGGGCCCCCTCGGGCGTCGACGCCATGAGCATCGGCGTCTCCACCTCCACGAACCCCTGGCGCTCCATGGCCCGCCGGATGGCCGAGTTCACCGTCGCCCGCAGGCGCAGGTTGCGCTGCATGCGCTCGCGCCGGATGTCGAGGTAGCGGTAGCGCAGCCGGATGCCCTCGTCGACCTCGTCGGCCCGAGCGTCGATCGGGAACGGCGGCGGCTCGGCGGCCGACAGCACCGAGACGGTGCACTCGCCCAACTCGATCTCGCCGGTGGCCAGCGCCGCGTTCACCGTGCCCGGCGGCCGCCGGCGCACCGTGCCGGCGACCTGCACGACGTACTCGCTGCGCACGTCCACCGAGCCGTCCACCACGCACTGGGTGACGCCGGTGTGGTCGCGCACGTCGAGGAAGGCGAGGTGCTCGCCGTGCTCGCGCCGGCGCGCCACCCACCCGCACAGGGTCACCCGCCGGCCGGCGTCGGCCGCCCGCAACGTGCCGCACATGTCAGTGCGCAGGCTCACAGGACCTTCCTCACGTGCTCGACCAGCTCGTCCCTGGGCACCGTCGCCTGCTCCCGCGAGTCGCCCCGCAGCGGGCGGACCGTCACCGCTCCTGCGGTGGCCTCGCCGGGGCCGACAATGACCGCCACGCGCGCCGCTCGCCCCGCCGCCTTCATCTGCGCCTTCATGCTGCGCCCGTCGTAGCTGCGGTCGGCGCTGATGCCCGCCGCCCGCAACTCGGAGGTGAGCACCAACGCCGCCGATCCCTCCACCGTCGTGTCCACCACCCACACGTCGACGGCGTGGTCGGGTGCGGCGAACACGCCCTCGGCGTCGCAGGCCAGCAGCAGCCGCTCGACGCCCGCGCCGAACCCGATGCCGCCTGTTCCCGCCGGTCCGCCCAGCTGCTCGACCAGCCCGTCGTAACGGCCCCCGCCCCCGATGGCGTTCTGGGCCGTGCCCAGCGCATCGGAGGCGAACTCGAAGGTCGTCCGCGTGTAGTAGTCGAGGCCCCGCACCAACCGGGGGGCCAGCTCGTAGGCGATGCCCAGCGCGCCGAGGCCCCGGCGCACCCGCTCGAAGTGGGCGGCGCACGGCCCGCACAGGTGGTCGAGCATCGACGGCGCGGCCGCGATCACGTCGGCATCGGAAGCCCGCTTGGAATCCAGCACCCGCAGCGGATTGAGAGGAAGAGTCTCCTGGCTCTCGGCCGACAACTCCTCGGCCCGGCCCGACAGATACGCCCGCAGCGCCTCCAGGTACGCCGGCCGGCAGGCACCGTCACCCAGCGACGTGAGCAGCAACCGCCGCTGCCGCAACCCGACGGCCCGGTGGAAGCCGTCGAGCAGCGCGATGACCTCCACGTCGGCGTCGGGGTCGTCGGTGCCCACCACCTCGGCGTCGAGCTGGACGTGCTGGCGCAGGCGGCCCGCCTGGGGCTGCTCGTACCGGAAGTTGGGCCCGACCGTCCACGCCTTCCAGGGCGTCGGCGGGCGGTGCTCGACGTAGGCCCGCATGAGCCCGGCGGTGATCTCGGGCCGCACGGCCACATGCCGGCCGCCCTTGTCGAGGAAGTCGTACATCTCCTTGCGGACGATGTCGGTGGACTCCCCGACCCGCTGGAACACCTCGATGTGCTCGATCAGGGGCGTGAGCACGAGCCCGAACCCGGCCCGCTCGGCATGGGCGGCGAACCGCGCCACCAAGGCCTC
>JBIOZN010000445.1:0-2944 GCA_044871175.1 Acidimicrobiales bacterium
GCAGGGGCAGGTCTTCGTCCTCGAGGCCAACCCCCGGGCGAGCCGCACGGTGCCCTTCGTCGCGAAGGCGACCGGCGTCGCGCTGGCCAAGGTGGCGGCCAGGGTGATGCTGGGTGGCACGCTGGCCCAGCTGCGGACCGAAGGGCTTCTGAGCGAGCCGGTCAACCGGGGGCACGTCGCGGTGAAGGAGGCGGTGCTGCCCTTCAACCGCTTCCCCGAGGTCGACACCCTCCTCGGCCCCGAGATGCGTTCCACCGGCGAGGTGATGGGCATCGACGCCAGCTTCGAGCTGGCCTTCGGCAAGAGCCAGACCGCGGCCGGCAACCCGCTGCCCGCCTCGGGCACGGTGTTCTTCTCGCTCACCGACCGCGACAAGGAGGCCGGCACCCCGGTGGCCCGGCTGTTCGCCGACCTCGGGTACTCACTGGTCGCGACCGAGGGCACCGCGGCGCACCTCGCCGCCCACGGCGTCCCGGTCGACATGGTGGTGGCCAAGCTCGGCCTGCCCCGGGCCGGCGATGCCGGCGCGGCCGCGTCGCACGGCGAGGCCCGAGGTCCGGGAGTCGACGCGGTGCAGCTGATGGCCGCGGGCAAGATCGACCTCGTCGTCAACACGCCGCGTGGGCAGGGCTCGCGCGCCGACGGCGACCAGATCCGCCGAGCCGCCACCGTCCACAAGGTGAGCTGCCTGACGACTGTGCCGGCCGCCCTCGCCGCCGCGAGGAGCCTGGCCGAGCGTGTCCGGCACCCGCTCAAGGTGCGGTCGCTCCAGGAGTTCCATGCCCGCCCCGTCGACGACCAGCTCAGGTTGGGGATCTGAGCGTGGACCTCACCACCAGGGTCGGATCCCTGGTGCTGGCCAACCCGGTGATGACGGCTTCGGGCACAGCCGGGCACGGCGACGAGCTCGGGCGCTACGTCCGCCTGGCGAGCCTCGGGGCAGTGGTGGTCAAGTCGCTCGCGCCCTACGCCTGGGCCGGCAACCCGCCGCCTCGCCTGCACCCGACGGCCATGGGGATGCTGAACTCCGTGGGACTGCAGGGCCATGGCATCGAGCACTGGCTGGCCCACGAGCTGCCGCCGCTCGTCGCACAGGGCGCGACCGTGGTCGCCTCGGTCTGGGGCCGCACCGTCGACGAGTTCGCCGCAGCGGCCGAGATGCTGGCCGACGCACCGCCGTCGGTCGTGGCCGTGGAGGTGAACGTGAGCTGCCCGAACCTCGAGGATCGCCGCCGCATGTTCGCCCACTCGCCGGGCGCGACCGCGGCGGCGGTGGCGGCCACCGCCGCGGCCGGGCGCCCGCGATGGGCCAAGCTCAGCCCGAACAGCGCCGACCTCCCCGAGATCGCCGAGGCCGCGGCGAGCGCCGGTGCCGAGGCGGTGACGCTGGTGAACACGGTGCTCGGCATGGCCATCGACGTCGAGGCCCGCCGGCCGGTGCTCGGTGGCAAGGGCGGCGGCCTGTCGGGGCCGGCCATCCACGCCGTGGCGGTCAGGGCCGTCTACGACGTCCACGCCGCGCATCCCGACCTGCCCATCGTGGGCGTCGGTGGCGTGGCCGGCGCGCGAGACGCGGTCGAGCTGCTGCTGGCGGGAGCATCGGCGGTGCAGGTCGGCACCGCGACCTTTGCCGATCCACGGGCCCCGGCGAAGGTCCTGGCCGGGCTCGAGCGATGGTGCGAGACCAAGGGCGTGACCGGCATCACCGAGCTGGTCGGTGCCGCCCACGAGACGGAGGATCCATGACCGACGCCCGCGACCACCTGGCCCTGGCCCTCGACGTCGACGACCTCGTCGAGGCGATGAGGCTGGCCCGGCTGCTGCAGCCCTGGTTCGGCGTGGCCAAGGTGGGGCTGGAGCTGTTCACGGCCGCCGGCCCTGTGGCCCTCACCGCCTTGCGCGACCTGGGCTTCAGGGTCTTCGCCGACCTGAAGCTGCACGACATCCCCACCACGGTGGAGCGGACGGCGTCGGTGCTCGGGGTGCTGGGGGCTTCGTACGTGACGATGCACGCCAGCGGGGGAGAGCCGATGCTTCGCGCCGGCGTCGAGGGCCTGGCCCGCGGTGCGGCGGCGGCGGGGTCCGAGCCGGTGGCACTGGCGGTCACGGTCCTGACGAGCGAAGCCGATGCCGGTGGGCACGTGTTCGCCCACCGGGTGGCCGACGCCGTCGAGGCCGGGTGCGGGGGACTGGTCTGCGCCGCCGCCGACGTCGCGCCGGCCAAGACCCTGGCGCCACGACTGCTCGCCGTCGTCCCCGGCATCCGGCCCGCCGGCGTCCCCACGCACGACCAGGCCCGGCCGGCGACACCGGCCGACGCGATCGCCTCGGGCGCCGACCTCCTGGTGATCGGGAGGGCGGTGACCAGGGCCGACGACCCAGCCGCGGCTGCCGCCGAGGTGACCGCGGAGGTGGCCGCGGGGCTCGCTGTCCCTGGCCGCTCGGGCACCCCGCGCTAGGGTGAGGCCATGGCGAACCCTCCCAGCCTGACGAAAGAACAGCGCGACGCCGCCCTGAAGAAGGCCGGTGAGGTCCGGGCTGCCCGTGCCGAGCTGAAGGAGAAGCTCAAGATGGGCTCGGTCACCCTGGCCGATGTGCTCAAGGGTGCCGACTCCGACGACGTCATCGGCAAGCTGAAGGTGCTCTCGCTGCTCGAATCCCTCCCCGGTGTCGGCAAGGTCAAGGCCCGGCGCCTCATGGAGGAGATCGGGATCAGCGAGTCGCGCCGGGTGCGGGGCCTCGGGCCCCAGCAGCGCCAGGCGCTCCTCGAGCAGCTGGGCTGACGCCCCTGATCGTCGTCATCTCGGGTCCCGGCGGCGTGGGCAAGGGCACGATCGTGCGTGCCCTCACCGCACGCGACCCGGCCTTGTGGTTGAGCCGTTCCTGGACGACCCGTCCGCAGCGCGCGGGCGAGGCCGACGACGCCTACGTGTTCGCCACCCGC
>JBIOZN010000446.1:0-9688 GCA_044871175.1 Acidimicrobiales bacterium
CCCCACGCCTACTCCGCCGCCAAGGCGGCCGTGATCGGCCTGTCCCGGTCGGTGGCCGCCGAGCTGCGCCCGCACAACGTCCGGGTGAACACGATCGTGCCCGGCGCGACGGTCACGGCCATGACGGCCGAGATCCTCACCGGCGACGCCCACGACCTCGACGGGGCCCAGCAGGCACTCAGCCGCACGGCCCTGCTCGACCGCCCCGCCCAACCCGACGACATCGCCGGCGCCGCCCTCTACCTGGCCAGCGACGACGCCGCCCTCGTCACCGGGCAGGTCCTCACGGTCGACGCCGGGCTCACCACCATCTCGGGCCCGTCGCCCTTCGCCATCGGCGACTACGCCGAGCCCCGCACCCTCGGCGGCCCCGCCGCCGCCGAACACCCGTAATCCCGCCCTTGATCGGGGCGAAAGGTACCGCCTTCCTCAGCGGCAGGCGCCGGCGGCGCGCAGTTCGGCGGCATGCGCCGCGTCGAAGCCGACCAGGGTGAGGATCTCGTCGGTGTGCTCGCCCAGCAGGGGCGCCCGGCCCCGGCCCGCGGTCGACTGCTCCCGGAGGCGCCACAGGTCGCCGATCACACGGATCCCGCCGTGGACGGGATGGTCGAAGGCCACGATGCGGCCTGACGCCAGCATCTCACTGTCCAGGAACGCGTCCCGGTTCATCCACGAGTCCTCGCGCACGGCCACGGCCGGCACGCCCCGCTCGGCCAGCCGCGGCAGCCAGTCCTCCACGAACCGCTCGACGAAGTGATACTCGAGCCGCGCCGCCGCCGGCCCCGCCACCGGCGCGCTCGCGGTCACGTCCGCCGGCCCCAGCCGGTCACGCTCGTCCGACGGCGGCACCACCACGTCCACCAGCGCTGCCACCTGCTCGTCGGCCACGCACGTCACGCAGATCCAGGCGTCCAGGCACTGGTAGAGCCGGTAGCCCACCGCCCACCCGTACTGGCCGTGGTCCAGCCGGGGCAGGGCGCTCTCGTACCGGCCGTCGCGCTTGTAGTGCTCGGAGGCGGTGAACATCGACGAGTGCAGCTGCGGGCACTCCACCACCTGCCCCACGCCCGTGCGCTCACGATGGATCAGGCCGAGCAGGCAGGAGCACGCGCCCAGGAGGCCGTTGTAGTAGTCCTCGTTCCCGAACGTGGGCCGGGGCAGGTTGCCCTCGCCGGCAGCCACCGCGAACTGGCCGACGAACCCCGACACCAGCGGGGCGAAGCTCTGCAGCATCGCCTTGGGCCCCGACGACCCGTAGCCCGGGCTGTAGTGGTACACGACGTCGGAGCGCACCTTGCGCACCGACGTGTCGTCGATCGCCAGGCGCTCGGCCACGCCCGGCCGGAGATTGTGCTGCACCACGTCGGCCCACCGGAGCAGTTCGGTCACCACCGGCCGGGCCTGCTCGTGCTTCAGGTCGAGGGCGATGTCGCGCTTGCCCCGGTTGCCGCCTTCGAAGATCTCGGCCAGCGGGCGCATGGGGTCGCCGGCCAGCCCCTCGACCTTGATGACGTCGGCGCCCAGATCGGACAGCAGCCGGTGCCCGTACGGGGCGGCGAAGAAGGTGGCGAACTCGGCCACGCGCACGCCGTCGAGCGGGTGCGCCAACGGCTCGACGCCGGTCACCGGCGGCAACCCGTGCGACCACCAGCCCCGCGCGCGGATGTCGGCCCCGTCCTCGTCCAGTGCCGGTGCCGGCCCGGCGATCGCCCCCGGCGTCTCCGACAACAGCGCGCACGGGCCGACGACCTCGATGGGGCCCAGCACGGGATCGTCCAGCGTCCGCACGATCCCGGCGTACCGGACCTGGTCGTCGTCCAACGCCTCGCCCGGCCGGCCCACGGGCAGCGCCGCCACCTCGTGGGCCCACAGCCGTTCGAGCCACTCCTGGCGCGGGCGGGTGCGCATGATCGCGGGCAGGCGCGTGGCCAGGACCTCCACCTCGCGGTCGGTGAGCAGGCTGTCCATCTGCACCGTGCCCTGCATCTTGGAGATCTCGCCGTCCAGGCCGAACACCTCCATGGCCCGGTCGAAGGCCCCGGCGGCGCCGGTGTGGACCTGGACCAGCTCGCCGTCGGCGCACTCGAACATGCGCAGCAACAGCCGCTTGTTGCCGAACTGGAGGTCGCCGGTGGCGCTCTTGCGGTTGATGGCCTTGCCGGCGCTCTCGCTGTACCAGTTCATGGGGTAGAGGCCGAGGGCGCCGTCGAGCAGCGACACGTCGATGCGCTCGCCGTGGCCGGTGCGGATCCGGCCGCGCACGCACGCCAGGATCCCGATGGTGGCCAGCATGGCGGTGGAGTAGTCGATGGCCGGGTGGCCGAGGAAGATGGGCCCGTCGCGGCTTCCGCCCCATTCGTTGACGATGCCGAGGGCAGCGGTGACGGCGGCGTCCCAGCCCACCTCGTCGCGCCGGCTGCCCTGCTGCCCGTAAGCGGAGATGGAGCAGTGGACGACGTCGGGGTTGAGCGCCACGACGTCGTCGGCCGCCAGCCCGACGGCCGCCAGGGCCCCGGGCCGGTGGTCGTCGATCACCACGTCGGCGCCCGCCGCCATTCCCCGGATCAGGTCGCGGCCCTCGCCGCCGGCAACGTCGGCCACCAGGCTGCGCTTGCCCCGGTTCCAGACGGCGTGGGCGGCCGAGCGGCGCAGCGGCGATCCACCGCCCGGGTGTTCGACGGCGACGACCTCGGCGCCGTAGTCGGCCAGGATCATGGTGGCCACCGCTCCGGGCATGCCCCGCGTGAGGTCGAGGACCCGCAGCCCGGTGAGCGGCCGGGGAGGCAAGCGCTCCACGTTCTCGATCCAGGCCATGTCGCCTCCTTGCCTCAGGGGATGATCACGGTACGGCCGGCGCCGAGGGGTCGGGCCAGCAGGTCGGGCACCTCGGCCAGGCCGACCCGCCGGCCCACCAGCGCGGCCAGGTCGAGTGCCCCGGCCTCGGCCAGGGCGACGTACCGGGGGATGTCGCGGAACACCGACGAGCCGCCGTAGACCGAGCCGATCAACCGCTTGCCGGTGAGCGGGATCTGGACCAGCGGGACGGTGACGGGCACGTCCGGGGGCGGCACCCCGATCTCCACGATCGTGCCCGCCCGGCGGGACAGCGCCCAAGCCTGCTCGAGGGTGCCCGACGAGCCCACGCAGTCGAGCACGGTGTCGAAGCCGATCCCGCCGGTCAGCGCGAGCAGCCCCTCGGTACCCGCCCCATCGGCATCGCCAGGGTCGAAGGCGTGGGTGGCGCCGGACGCCAGGGCGAAGTCGCGGCTGGCGGCCACCGGGTCGAGGGCGACGATGGGGTGGGCCCCCTGCAGCCGGGCCCCCTGGATGGCCGAGAGCCCGATGCCGCCGGCGCCGATCACCAGCACGGTGTCGCCGGGCGCGATCGACGCCAGGTTGAGCGCCGAACCCGTGCCCGTGAGCACGGCGCAGCCGATGGTCGAGAGCTGCTCGGCGGGCAGGTCGGTACGCACGGGGACGGCGGCCAGCTCGGACACCACCACGGCGTCGGAGAACGTGCCCAATCCGGAGGCCCCCCGAATGGCCGTCGACCCGTCGACGAAACCCTTGCCGCCCAGCGCGTAGCTCCGGGCGCACACGTACGGCTCGCCCCGGGAGCAGAAGTAGCAGGTGCCGCAGGCGGGGATGGCGGAGAGCACGACGCGGTCGCCCACCTTCACCGTCGTGACCGCGGCCCCCACCTCGGCGACGACGCCGGCGCCCTCGTGTCCCAGGACGACCGGCAGCGGGGCCGGGAGGGCGCCCGTGAGCACGGAGATGTCGCTGTGGCAGATGCCGCTGGCCTCGATGCGCACGACCACGTCGCGAGGGCCGGGCGGGCGCAGGGCGAGCTCTTCGAGGGCGCACGAGTTCACCTGGCGGGCGACGACAGCGGTCATGGTGCGACTCCCCTCAGTGCAGGGCGGTATCGCCGAGGTAGCTGGCTTCCAGGAGATCGCGCCGCTCGAGCAGCTCGGCCGCCGTGCCCGACAGCACCAGGTCACCGTGGTTCAGCACGTAGCCCCGGTCGGCCACCTCCAGGGCCATCTGGACGTGCTGCTCGACCAGCAGCACACCCGCGCCGGTCTCGTCGGCGATGCGGCGCACGAGCGGCAGCAGGCGCTCGACGATGATGGGCGCCAGTCCCAGGCTCATCTCGTCGACCAGCAGGCACTTGGGATCGGAGACCAGAGCCCGGGCCATGGCCAGCATCTGCTGCTCGCCACCCGACAGCAGGCCGGCCAGGCGGCCCCGCAGCGGCGCCAGGGCGGGGAACATCTCCATGGCCCGGTTGAACGCGTACTTGCGCTTCGAGCGGTCGGTGGTGAGCCCCAGAGAGAGGTTCTCGTTCACCGTCATGTCGAAGAACAGCGAGCGGTCCTCGGCCACGTGGGCCAGGCCCCGCCGGGGGATCAGGTAGGGCCGGTCGCCCAGCACCTCCTCGCCCAGCACGCGCACCGACCCGGCCACTGGACGCAGCAGCCCCGAGATCGTGAGCAGGGTGGTGGTCTTCCCGGCGCCATTCGGCCCGAGCAGGGCGACCACCTCGCCGGCGTCGACGTGCAGGGTGACGTCGCGCAGCACGGCGATGCCCCCGTAGCCGGCATGCAGGCCCTGGACGTCGATCAGGTGTTCAGCCACGTGAACCTTCTTCCGACGGCCGGGCCCGCAGGTCGCGCCCGGCCTGGGCCTGAGCCTCGCCGGCGGTCTCGCCCAGGTACGCCTTGATGACCGCGGGATCGGCGCGGATCTCGGTGGGTGTGCCCTGGGCGATGACCTTGCCGAAGTCGAGGACGTAGATGTAGTCGCACACGTTGAGCACGAGGCCCATGTCGTGGTCGATGAGGAACACCGTCATACCCTCGGCCAGGAAGTCGCGCATCTGGCGCCCCAGCAACTGGCTCTCGGCCGTGTCCAGACCGGCGGCGGGCTCGTCGAGCAGCACCAGCTTGGGGTGGGCGGCCAGCGCCCGGGCGACGCCCACGAGCTTGCGCTGGCCGTGGCTCAGATCGGTGGGGAAACGGTCTTCCAGGTGGTTCAGGCGCAGGATCGACAGCGCCCACTCCACCTGCTCGCGGTAGGCCCGGTCGTTGTACCCCGGCCGGAGGATGTCGCCGATCAGCGAGTGCCAGCGGGGCCGCTCGGCCGCCGCCAGCAGGTTGTCGGCCACCGTCAGGTCCTCGAACAGCTCCAGCGACTGGAACGTGCGGCTGAGCCCGAGATGAGCCCGGCGGTCGGGCGTCTTGCCGGCCAGGTCGACGCCGTCGAAGAGGACCCGGCCCGCGCTGACGTGGGTGAAGCCGGTGATGGCGTCGATGAAGGTGGTCTTCCCCGCCCCGTTGGGCCCGATGAGGCCGACCAGCGTGCCCGTGTCCACGTCGAGGTCGACCTCGCTGTTGGCGTGGACGCCGCCGTAGGTGACGGTGAGGCCGCGCGCTTCGAGCAGGGCCATCTCAGCCCACCTGCTCGAGCTCGTGCTCGGGTGCGTCGAGGGGCGCATGGGCGGCCCGGGCGGCGTGCATGGGATCGGGCTGGCCCGTCTTGGCCCGGTAGATCCGCAGGACGATCGAGCGGATCAGGAGCGCCAGCAGGGCGGCGATGATGGGCATGTAGAGCCGGCTGTAGCGGTCGTCGCGCAGCGGCCACAGCACCCACCCGGCCACGTAGCCCACCAGCGCCGTCGGCCCGAACCGCCGCAGGGCCGACGCCCAGCGGGCGCCCGCCTCGGCGAACGTGGGCCGTACCGGTCCCAGCGAGCGGGCCACCGCCAACAGGATCAGCCAGGCCAGCAACCCGCTCACCACCGCCCAGGCCAGGTTGTTGTCGAGAATCGTGTCGTCGAGCAGGTAGAGCCAGAACGCCAACCCCACGAGAACGGCGGTGAAGACGACGTTCAGCATCTGGCGCGGGCGCCCGTGGTAGGCGTCGAGCAGGGTGCGGGCGCCCGGGATGGCCGACACCAGCCAATTGCCGAGGTAGCGCAGGCTCTGCTGCATGAAGGGCGCAATGCCCTCGGGATGGAGGATGGCGGTGAGGATCATGCCCAGCCCGCCGATGATGCCCAGGTAGCGCTCGATGCTGGAGGCGTAGAAGTAGTTGGACGTCACCGGGGCCAGCGACCCGGCCACCAGCAGGGCGCCCACGATGCCGCCGTTGATGGACGTGATGCCGCCCAGGTAGGCGAAGGCCAGCACGGCCAGGCTGGCGGAATACGGGAAGTTGGCCGACGACACCTCGACCTGCTTGAAGGCCAACATCACGCCGCCCAGGCCGGCGATGGCCGCGCTGAGCCCGAACGCCAGCAGCTTGGTGCGGGCCACATTGATGCCGGCGGCGGCGGCGGCCCTCTCGTTGGCCCGCACCGACAGGAAGCGGCGACCCACGCCCGACCGCCGCAGGTTGGCGATGGCCACCGCCACCAGGACGAGGACCACCACCTCGAAGATGAGGAAGGCGGGGTTGTCGTTCTGGGCGCGTTCGCTGCGGGCGCCGATGTCGAGGCCGAACAGCGTCGGGGTGGTGACGTTGGCGGGCGAGCCCGAGACGAGGCCGGTGAGCTTCTCGTTGTCGAGGTAGATGTCCTGGATGGCGATCGCCGCGGCGATGGTGACGACCGCCAGCTGCACCCCCCGGATGCGCACCGCCGGCAGGCCGAGGACGAGCCCGACGATGACGGCGACCGCAACCCCGGCCAGGGCGGCCAGCGGCCACGGCAGGCCCGGCCCGGCGACGGGAACCAGGCTGGTGCCCTGACCCGACCCGTTGGCCATCATCCGGGCCATGAAGAAGGCGGCCACGCCCGCCAGCGACATCTGCATCAGCGAGATCTGTCCCGTGTAGCCGGTGAGGACGACCAGCGAGAGCATGACGATCATGAACACCACGCCCGTCTGCAGGGCGCCGGCGAACACGGTGCGGATGCCGCTGTTCTCGAAGACGAACCCGGCCAGGGCCACCACCGTGAGCCCCACCACCGACCACTGGGCGACGCGCACCGGATAGGGCGACAGCGGGAGGCGCTCCTCTTCCACCGTGCCCCGCACGGGCAGCGACTTCCCCCGTACGAACAGCACGGTCACGATGATGACCAGCGGCAGGGTGGACGTGATGCCCCGGGAGATGTGGGTCCAGTCGAACCAGTCGTCCTGGCGCTGTTGCAGCAGCGAGTTGAGCATGCCGAGGCCGATGCCGCCGGCGATGGCGATCGGCACCGAGCGCAGCCCGCCGATGAGCGCCGCCGCCAGCGCCGGGACGATCAGGGCGGTGAGGCCCACGGGCGTGATCGGTCCCTGGATGGGGCCCACCAGGATGGCGGCGACGGTGACGATGATCGACGCCGCCACCCAGTTGGTCGCGGCCAGCCGCTGGGGGGAATAGCCGAGGAGCACGGCCCCCTTCTCGTTGCTGGCCGCCGCCCGGGTGGCCATGCCGAAGCGGGTGAACTGGTAGACGCCCCACACGATGGCGCCCACGAGGATGGCGGCGAAGAAGGCGAACAGGCTGTTGCGGGGGAAGGGCCGGTCCAGTCCGAGGAAGTTGGTGAACGCCTTGTTGGGGTCGGGGTAGATCGACTTGGGCGTCGGGTAGGTGGTGCCGAAGTTCAACAGGGCGACGCCCTGCAGGTACAGCGCCAGGCCGAGCGAGGCCACCACCTTGCCCAGGGCGGCGGCGTGGCGCAGGGGCCGGAACACCAGGAAGTGGGCCCCCAAGCCGATCACCGTCGCCATGAGCAGGGCGAGGACGAACGCCACTCCCATGGGGACGCCGCCGTCACTGTTCAGCGTGATTCGCACGGGCAGGTTGAGCGAGTTGGTGGGCAGGATGTCGACCCAGGGCAGGAAGAACTCGCCCTTGTTCCACGCCCGGTCGAAGGTGGCCACGCCGTACATCGCCATCGCCCCCATGGCGAAGTTGATGACCCCGGAGCCCTTGTAGACGACCACCAGGCCGGCGCCGAGCATGGCGAACAGCGAGCCGATGCCGATCCCGGCGACGAGGTAGAACAGGATGTCCTTCACCCGAGTCCCCCCTCAGGGCGCGCGCCCGCGCCCATGGGTCAGTCCTGTGGTTGCGTGCGGATCTTGGTGCCCTCCAGCAGGTCCATCGCGTAGTAGTCGCTGATGACCGGCTGCAACTGCTTGCCGTCCCACTGCGTCACGTTGACCTTGCCGTTGCACACCGAGATGTACGGCGCCGGCGCCGTCGAGCACGAGATCGGCGTGCTGCCGAACTGGACGTTGTCCTTGGTGGCGGCGAAGGCATCGGCCAAGCTCTTGCCCTCGACCTGGTTGCCCTTGGCGGCGACCTCCTGGGCCCGCTCGAGCATGCTCATCACCACGATGAAGCCCTGCTGGGCGAAGCCCTGGCTGAGCTGCTGGTCGGTGAGGCCGTACTGCTTGCCCTTCTCCTGGTACACCTTGGCGTCGATGGCCCGCTGTCCCTCCAGCTGGGCGGGGTCGCGGGTGAGGTAGCCGCCCGAGCCGACGAAGGTGATGCCGACGGCGTTGTCCCCCGCATCGGTGGCGTTGGCCTGGTTGAAGCACGACGTGCCCATGACGAACGGGGTGTCCTTGACGGAGTAGCCCACCGCGTTGAGGGCGGCCAGCAGCGGCCAGCAGGTCGTGGCCGGGGACGAGAGGATGACGGCATCGGGCTTGAAGTCGAGGATCTGGTTGGCGATGGCCGTCATGTCCGGGTTCTGCGGCGGGATGGGCACACCCTTGCGCTCGAGATCGGGAATCGAGCCGGCGTCGGGCGAGGACCCGGGCTCCGAGCCGTTCAGCACGTCGACGGGCTTCTGCTCGCTGTCGGCGTAGCAGAGCACGCCAGAGGGGATGTCGGCGTAGGGGATGGCGATCTTCTTGGCATGCAGCTCTTGCGCGGCGTACTTCACGAGCGCGGTCACCGTGCCGGCGCAGCCCCCGCCGGGGGAGATGGCATAGACGCCCTGGGTCGTGTAGTCGGGCACCGACACCGGCGTGCCCACCAGGACGGGAATGCCCGCCCCCCGCAGGATCTGCATGTGGGTACCGAACTGGTTGAGCGTCGACACGCCGAAGTCGACCTGGGCGGACGCCAGCTCGTTGGCGCAGCGCTGGGTGTCGTCGGGCGTGTTGTACTCGATCGAGCAGACCTGGAGGTCGATCTGGCGCCCGTCGAGCCCGTTGAGCTCACCGTTGACGTACTTCACCGCCGCTTCGATGCCGGCGGAGTACTCCGGGAAATTGTCGTTGGAGTTGATCACGCCCAGCTTGAAGCTGCCCAGGTCCTTGCTGCCGTTGCCGCTGGGCGAAATCGCGGCGGGCGGGGTGGTCGACCCGGTGGACGCACCGGCACTGGTGGAGGCGCCGCCGGTGGCGCTACTGCTGGTGCTGGCCGCCGGCGTCGTCGTGGCCGCAGCCGTCGTGGCGGCCCCGCCGGTGGTGGCCGACGTTCCCTCGTTGTCGTCGTCGCCGCACGCCGCCGCCACGAGGGCGAGCATGGCCAATGGAACGAAAACCCTTGCGACTGCGCCTCGCCTCACGTGTCTCCCCCTGTCGTTCGGTGAGCTGGCTGCCCCTCAACGCCCATGTACCCCGACGCGGTCGAAAGGACCCGCCCCGATTCAGCTGCGTGCACCAATACAGTAGCGAAAGTAGCGAATCCGAGCCGCGGCGGCAAGTGCTCGCGCAGGTAGGAGTGCTGGCCG
>JBIOZN010000447.1:0-9387 GCA_044871175.1 Acidimicrobiales bacterium
GCAGGCTCACGCCGCCACTTTGGACCCGCTGCGCGACCTGCCGGTGTGGGCCGAGCCCCCGTGGACGTGGGCCCCGGGGGTGGTGCGGATCGGCAGCCGCTACCTCATGTACTACACGGCCCACTCCGTCCGCTGGAACATGCAGTGCATCGCCGTGGCCACGTCGAGAAAGCCCTTGCGCCGGTTCGTCGATCCTTCCTGGACCCCGTTCATCTGCCAGCGCAACGAGGGCGGCTCGATCGATCCGCAACCGTTCGTCGCCCCCGACGGGGGCCTGTACCTCACCTGGAAGAGCGACAACATCACCATCGGCGGGCGCCCCCGCCTGTGGGCCCAGCGGCTCACCGCCAACGGGTTGGGACGGATCGGCGCGCCCGTGGCCGTGCTGGACATGGACCCCCGGGACACATGGCAGGGAGACCAGATGGAGGGCCCGGCCATGGCGTACGACGACGGCGTCTACTACCTATTCTACGGCGCCAACAGCTGGTTCAACGAGCAGGCCGGCATCGGGTACGCGACGTGCGCCGGGCCGTTGGGGCCGTGCACCAACCAGTCGGTGGCCGGGCCGTGGCTGGGCTCTCGTTCGGGGGCCCCCGGGCCGAGCGGGCCGGCGGTGTTCACCGACCCCACCGGGCAACGCCAGCTCGCCTACCACGCCTGGGTGAACGGCGTCGGCTACCCCCAAGGGGCCCGGGCGCTGTGGATCGACCGGCTGTCGTTCGTCGACCACGTTCCCGTGCTCGGCACGCCCGACCCGGCGACGTGACCAGCGTCGCCGCCGGGCGACGCCCATTTGTTGCAGTCGTGTGACAGGGTAGGACCTCGTCAGGCGCGAGGCCGGCCGGCGGGCCGCTGGCCTCCCCCACCCCGGAGGTTCCCCCCACATGCCCACGACCCGACGCGTACTCGTCGCGCTCGCCCTGCTGCTCGGGCTGTCGGCCTGCACGCCCGGCCAGGTGCAGTTCTGGACGGCCTGGCACGACGCCGACCCGGGCGCCGCCGACGCCTTCCTGCGCGACAGCTGGCACCCCCGGGGCCGCTGCGCCCAGTGGTACGGCTACGCCATCGAGGCGGGGTTCTCCGACGCCGAGTGGGACACCGTCGACCGGGTGATGTGGGCCGAGTCGCGCTGTGACCCCAACGCCCGCAACGCCTCGGGGGCGTCGGGCCTCATGCAGGTCATGCCCGACTGGTTCCCCAAGTTCGGGTACGCCGTCGAGGATCGCTTCGACCCCATCGTCAACCTCACCGTGGCGCGCGCCGTGCAGGCCTGCTGCGGGTGGGGCCAGTGGTCTACGTACTAGTCGTCCACGTCATCGGATGCTCGGGCTGGTAGCAGCAGAACGTCCCGGTGACGATCGCCGCCTCGAGGTGGCGTCCCAACTCGGGGTGCTGCTGCTCGACCCGCTTGATGGTGGAGCGGATGCGCTGGGTGACGGTGCTGCGGGCCCGTTCGGCGGTGTCGGCCGCCGGGCGCGCCCGCCCGCCCCGACCGAGCGCCGCCGAGAGGTGGTCGACGAGCGCGTCGAACTCCTGTTGGGCCCGCTCCCGGCGCACGGGATCGTGGTACTGCTCGGCCTCGTCGATGTCGGCTTGCAGCGCACGCAGGCGTTGCTCGTACCGGCGGCGGGCGGCGCTGTCGACCAACGGCCCGGTCGAGGACTGGGCGACGGCGGCGCCGGCGAGCTCGACGCTGGCGATCTCCCGCCCGGGCGACGCCAGCAGCCGGGCCAGGTCGTCCATCCCCTTCGACGGCCGCAGGGTCGCGCCGCGCCCGGCGAAGCGGACGTCCCAGAACTCCCCGGCGCGACGGAAGACGCCATCGGCGGCCGCCGCCGGGCGCCCCCCGGGACCTGCCGTGTCCGGGCTGGTGAGAGCCCGCAGCGCGGCGCGGGCCACGCGCACGGCCTCGGCGCGCTCGAGCACATGGCCGGGTGAGGGCGGCAGGGCCGGGCGCTCGTGGCCGGGCAGCGAGAACAGGCTCACCACCGGGAGGGCGGCGCTGGTGGCGGCCACGTCGGCCCAGGCCGGGTCGCCCGCCTGGTGCATGAGCACGGCGGCGAAGCGCAGGACGTTGCGCAGCTCGGAGCTGGCGCCTCGGGTGACCAGCCCGTCGAGCCACTCCTCCACCAGCCCGGCGGCCGAAGCGTGCTCGCCCCGCTGCAGAGCGGCATCGGTGAGGCAGTGCAGGCTCACCGACACGCACGCCGGGTAGCCCAGCACGCGGGCGCGTTCGAGGGCGTCGGTGCTGACGCGGGCGGCTCGGTCGACGTCGGTCGCCAGCAGCAACGAGCCCTCGACGCACCGGGCCCACACGGCGTTGACCGCCGCACCGGCGCGCTCGGCGTCGTCATGGACGGCCCGTACGGCGGCGAGGTGGTGCGCCCGGGTCGCGGTCGGGTCGAGCGGGTCGAGATGGGCGGCGAGCTCGGCGCGCATCACCGCCATCTCCATGGCCAGGGCCTCGAGCCCGAGCCGCCGGGCCTGGGCGACGGCCTCGTCCAATGCCACGACCGCGCCCTCGACATCTCCCATGGCGGCCGACGACTGGGCCTGCACCCGGGGCAGCGTGCACGGGGCGAAGAGCGCGCGGTCGGCGTACGGCCGGGCGGCCTCGGCCAGGGCGATGGCGTCGGCCGGGCGTCCGAGGAGGTACCGGCAGGTGGCGGCGGTGGCGGCGGCGTCGGCCCAGCCCGGGTGGGACGGGTCGGGCCAGCGCGCCAGCACCTGTTCGGCCACCACCGCCACCTGCTCGGCGTGGCCCTGGTGCACGACGCCCCACAAGGCGGCGACCAGGCCCAGGGACCGATCGGGCGTGTCGTCGTGGGCCAGGCACCACCGGAGGGCGGCCATGAGGCTGTCGTAGAGGATGAGCAGCCGGTGGAGCACGGTGGCGTCCCACCGCTCGCGGGCGTCGGCGACGAGCGCGGCGAGGTGCCCGACGACGTGGTCGACGAAGCGATCCCACGTGTGATCCCACTCGCCCCGGGCGACGAGCTGCTCGCGCGCGAAGGTCCGGAGCGTCTCGAGTTGGCGGTAGCGGGTGACGCCCGCCAGTGGCTCGGCGACGAGCAGGGAGGCCATGAGCAGCCGTTCGATGCGGTCCAGGGTGGCGAGCGGGGTGTCGGCCGGTTCGGCGCCGACGGCGTGGGCGGTGTCGAGGGTGAACGCCCCCGCCAGCACGGACAGCCGGTCGAAGAAGTGGCGGTCGTCGGCGGCGAGCTGCTCGTACGACCACGCGATGGTGGCCCGGAGGCTGCGGTGGCGCTCACGGCCCCGAGAGCGGGGCCGGGCCAGCATGTCCAGGTTGTCGAGGCGGCTCAGGATCTCCGCCGGGGTCAGCACCCGCGTGCGGGCGGCGGCCAGTTCGAGGGCCAGGGGGATCCCGTCCAGGGCCCGGCACAGCTCGGCCACGCTGTCGAGGTCGTCGGGGCCGAGATCGCCGCCGGCGTCGCGGGCCCGGAGGCAGAACAACTGCACGGCCGGGCCGTCGGCCGGCTCGAGTCCGGGCCGTGCGGAGCGCAGCGGCCCGAGCACCACGACCGATTCCTCGGGCAGGTCGAGCGGCGACCGGCTGGTGGCCAGCACGGTGGGCGACTCGCAGGCGTGCAACAGGTCGGCGATGGCCGTGGCGGCGGCGTCGAGGACGTGCTCGCAGTTGTCGATCACCACCAGCGCCGGCTGGTCGGTGGGTGAGGCCAGGAGGTCCGAGAACGACGGGAAGTCGAGCTGACCGGCGATCGTGTCGGCCACGGCGTCGCCCGACTCGGTGCGGGTGAGATCGACGAGATGGGCGCCGAGCCCGAAACGGGGCGCCAGTCGAGCGGCGGTGGCGCGAGCCAGGGCCGTCTTGCCGATCCCCCCGGGCCCGATCACCGTCACCAAGCGGGCTCGGGAGAGCCGGTCGACCAGCTCGGCCACTTCGCGGTCGCGCCCGATCAGCTCCATCGTCGCTCGGCCCGAGAGCATAGGGATCCGCCATTGCGGCGCGCCTCACGCCGTGAGGCGCCATCTCACGCCGTCCAGGGCATGACGAACTACCGCGCCCGCCTGCCCCAGCTCGACGCCGACGTCTTCCTCACCGACGGTGGCATCGAGACCACCCTCATCTTCGACGACGGCATCGATCTGCCCGACTTCGCCGCCTTCGCGCTCCTCGACCAGCCCGCCGGCCGGGCGGCGCTGGAGCGCTACTTCGAGAGCTACGTCGCCATCGCCCTGCGTGACCGCGTCGGCCTGCTGCTGGAGACGCCGACCTGGCGGGCCAGCGCCGACTGGGGGGCTCGCCAGGGCTACGACCTCGACGAGCTGGCCCGCCTGAACGGCGACGCCGTCGCCATGCTGGCGGCTCTGCGCGAGCGCTACGAGACCGCGACCACGCCCATCGTGATCTCCGGGTGCATCGGCCCCCGGGGCGACGGCTACCAGCCCGGTGAGCTCATGACCGTGGACGAGGCGCGCAGCTACCATGCGCTGCAGGCCCGCACGTTCGCCGCCAGTGGAGCCGACCTCGTCACCGCCATCACCATGACCTACGTCGCCGAGGCCATCGGGGTGGCCTCGGCGGCCCAGAGCGTCGACATGCCGGTGGTGATCTCGTTCACGGTGGAGACCGACGGCCGGCTGCCCGCCGGCCAGAGCCTGGCCGACGCGGTGCGCGCCGTCGATGCCGCCACCGGGGCCTACCCCGCCTACTACATGGTGAACTGCGCCCATCCCACCCACTTCGCCTCGGTGCTCGATCCCGCCGCCGGATGGGTGAGCCGGCTGGGCGGCGTCCGGGCCAACGCCTCGACCATGAGCCACGCCGAGCTCGACGCCGCCCCCGAGCTCGACGCCGGTGATCCCCAGGACCTGGCGGCGCGCTACCGCGACCTGCGGACCCAGCACCCGAGCATCAAGGTGCTCGGTGGGTGCTGCGGCACCAACCACCACCACATCGACAGCATCAGCCGCGCCTGCGTGGTGGGGGTGCTGGCGTCCTAACTGACCAACAGCCGCTGGCGTCACCATCGCGTTGACCTGCTCGACGCAGTGGTCACGCAAGCGAGGCCAGCGCGGCGAGGGCGACCGCGGTGACCTCCTTGGGATTGAGCCGCTGGCCTTCCCCGATCCGTCGGTCGAGGTCATCCGGCGCCATGTGTTCGGCGAGGTGAGCACCCACCTCGCGAAGGAGCCGTTCGTCGGCGCCGTAGGGCGGAGCGGCGGTGGCCGCGGAGATGACGGCGCCGTAGAGGATGGCGGCATCCTCCAGGGCACCGCGCCGCACCAGGAAGTGCACCAGGTTGCGGAGCGTCACCCATTGGGTGGTCCACACGCCGGTCTGCTGCCAGGTGGTCATGACCGACTGGAAGCGGTGGAGGGCCGCCTCCTGGTCGTCGTGCCGGCTGGCCAGGGTGGCCAGGGTGACCTCCGCCATCCCCGCCAGGAACTGGTTCCCTACCGATTCGGCCAGGGCGACTGCGTCGCACAGGTGATCGTGCGCCGCCGGTGACTCCGAACCGGCGGCCAGCTCACCGGCCACGAAATGGGCGAAGGCACGCGCCGACGGGCTACCTGTGCGGTTGGCGAGGGCCGCGGCCTGGGCGGCGAGGGGCTGCCCCTCCCGGGAGCGCCCGGCGTAGCACAAGGCCAGGGCCGCACTGCCCACGTCCCAGGTCGCCTGGAGGAGATCGCCCACGACCAGGGACTGCTCGTGGGCCAGGACGAACAAGGCGTGCGCCCGTTCGGCGTCGCCCCGCAGCAGCGCCAGCTCGCCGAGCTGTTCGACCACCCGCCGGGCGGCCGGCGCCTGCGGGTCGTCGACCTCGGCCCGGGCGGCCTGCACCGCCGCGTCCGCCGCGCCCAGGTCGCTGCGCATCCATGCGCCGGCGCACACTGAGGCGAGGACGCCGGGCAGGAGCGGGTTCGACGAAGCTGCGCCCGCCGCAGCTTCGGCCCACCGGAAGACCTCCGAGCGCGCGTGCCACAGGCCGTACGGGTGAAGGGCATCGGCCAGGCGCAGCGCGCCCTCGACGTCGTGCGCGACGAGCCAGAGATGGGCCGCCCGGAGATCGTCGAAGTGCCGATCGAGCAGCCGCACCCAGCGGCCCTCGTGCCCGCTGGCCAACCCCGAGGCCGCCTGGTCGGCGATCTGCATGGCCCAACGGGCGTGTCGCTCTCGTGCCGCCGGGAGCTCGCCTGCTTCGTGCAGACGCTCGATCCCGTAGGAGCGCAGTGTGTCGAGCAGCCGGTAGGGCGCCGCCCGGCAGGGGTCGTGACAGGTCACCAGCGAACGTTCGACCAGGCGGGCGACCGCGTCTGCGAAGGACGCCGTCTCCCCGATGGGTCCTGCGACGGCTCGGGCGGCGGGGAGATCGAAGCCGCCCGTGAAGACGCACAGGCGCCCGAAGAGCTGCTGCTCGCCCGGCTCGAGTTGGGCGTACGACCACTGCACGACGGCGCGAAGGGACCGGTGCCGTCCGTGGTCGCGACGACCGCGGTCGAGGAGCTCGAAGCGGTGACCGAGACCCTCCGCCAGGTCCTCGAGGCTCAACGCGGCCGTCCGCGCGGCGGCCATCTCGATGGCCAACGGAAGCCCGTCGAGCCGGGTGCAGATCTCCCGGATGACCGCTCGGGCGGGGGGCGACGCCTCGAACCGCCGGGTGACCGACCGGGCCCGTGCGATGAACAGTTCCACCGCCGACGCGTCACCCGTGACGGGGAGCGGCTCGACCGCCCACACGGTCTCGCCGTCGACGGCGAGGCGCTCCCGGCTGGTCGCGAGAACATCGACCGTGGCGGTGAGGCGCGTGATCCGGCTCACGGTCGTCGCCACCGACGCGAGCACATGCTCACAGTTGTCCAGGAGCAGGAGGATCCGCCGCCCCGCCAGGCACTCGATCAGCTGCTCGTCGAGACTGCCGTGCGCACGCTCGCGAAGACCGAGGGCCCGGGCAATCGTCCTCGTCACTTCCGCGTCCCGGTCGATCGCGGCGAGGTCGCAGAACAGGATGCCGTCGCCATAGCGCGCCGTCACTCGTGCGCCCGCCTCCAGCGCGAGCCGCGTCTTGCCCACTCCCCCGGGACCCGTCAGGGTCAGCAGCCGGCCCGCCTCCAGGCGGGCCACGACCGCCGCGATGTCGTCCTGGCGCCCGAGGAAGCTGGTGGTCGGGCGAGGGACCGCCGCGGGCGGCGCCGGATCCGGCTGGGTGGATGGACCGTCGTCGCCCCCGGATAACCGGTGGGCGAGGATGTCGGCCTCCAGGCGTTGCAGGAAGGGCGAGGGTTCGAGCCCGCGCTCCTCCGCAAGCAGGTGCCGCCACGCCTGGTATTCCGCCAGCGCGTTCGTCTGGCGCCCGGCGCGGTAGAGGGCTTCCATCAGGAGACCACGCCCTCGTTCATGCTCGGGATGCTCGACGACAAGCTCGCGCAGGGCGGCGAGCGCATCGGTGACCCGGCCGAGCCGGAGGAGGAGCTCGGCCCGCCGTTCGCGCGCGGCCACGCGCCGCTCGTCGAGCCGCACGGCGGCGGGCTGGATCCACGGGTGGTCGGCGAAATCGGTGACCGCCGGCCCGCGCCACAACCCGAGAGCCTCCTCGAGCAGGGCGAGGGCGGCGGCGGGAGGCGCCTGCGCGGCGAGCGTCACCAGGTCCTCGAACCGGCCGGTGTCGACGGCGTCGCGAGCGACGCCCAGCCGGTACCCGTGATCACCGGAGCTCAGGTCGGCCTGGGGACCCAGCGAGCGGCGCAGGCGGGAGATCTGGGACCGGAGGGCGGCGTGTGGATGATCGGGCTGAGCGTCCTCCCACAGCAACTCACACAGGCTGTCGCTCGTGGCCGAGTTACCGGCCCGCAGGAGCAGCGCGGCCAGGAGCAACCGCTGGCGGCGGCTGGAGATGGGCACCGGCACGCCGTCGGCCATGACCTGGACCCGCCCGAGCAGCCCGTAGCGATAGGAGCCGGCGCTCTTCACGGCGTCATTTTTCTCCTCCGGCGGTACAGCGTCGGCACGCTCCTGACACGCCCCGGGTGCATGGTGCCGACCACGATGGCCAACGGAGAATGTTCGGAGGGATCACATGACCGCAGCCGAGCTGCACCGTCAGTGGCAGGACGCCGTGAACGCGGCCGACCTGGAGGCCTTTTGCCGGCTCTATGACCCGGACGCTCGCGTGCTCCTGCCCGACGGGACGACCCTCGACGGTCGCGATGCGATTCGGGCGACGTACGCCGCGCTGTTCGCCCAGGGGACGCCGAGTGTCACCCTGACGACCCGCTTCGCCAGTGAGGTCGGGGATCTGGCCCTGCTCAGCTGCGCCTGGAAGGGCACCATCGCGGGCGAGAAGGCTGCCGGCATCACCGCCGAAGTGGCCCGGCGCCAGCCCGACGGACGGTGGGCGTTCCGCCTCGCCAACCCGTGGGCGGCGCCGGCCGACGCCGACGACTGATCGGACTGATCGGGGCCTCGGACGAGAAGTCTCGGCGCAAATCCCGCCACATATGGCGGAAATCGCGCCGAGACTCAAGCCTGACCTACAGCTGACCCCGCCACAGGTCCACGAGCATCGTGTTGAGCGGCGCTCCGGTGAACTGGATCTCGTGGCCGGCGCCCTCCACCACCGCCCACGACCCGCCGATCGCGGCGGCCAGGTCCTGGCACATGGCGTCGAAGCCGGCGTGGTGGCCGCCGGACACCACGAGCTTGGGGAACGGCGCCGCCGCCAACTCCGCCAGCGGGGGTTGGGCCTCCGAGAACGGCCGGCCGCTTCGGAACACGGGCACGAGCGCCACGGCGGCGGTGAGCAGCTCGGGCGGCAGTTGGCCGGGGTCGCTCCCCACCGCGGTGAGGAAGCGCACGACCCATTCGTCGTCGGGGAGGTCCTGGTCCCACAGCTCGCGCACCTCGTCGACCAACGCCTGCCAGGCCGGGTGGCCGTCCGGCATCCTGCCCACGGCCGGTTCGAGCAGCGTCAATGACGTGGTGGCGTCGGGGCGGCGAGCGGCGGCCAGCATGGCGCCCAGGCCGCCGTAGGAATGGCCGACGAGGTGCGCCCCTTCACCCATGAGGGCGGCGATGTCGTCGGCATCGGCCAGGAAGTCCTCGCCGTCGGCCGCCGCGCTGCGCCCGTAGCCCCGCCGGTCGAACACCAGGAGGCGAAAGCCCTCGTCGGCCAGCGGGCGCTGGGCCTCCCACTCCTCGGCGCCGATGGCCAGCGACCCGTGCACGAGCACCACGGGCGGGCCTTCGCCCCAGGACTCGACGAACAGGTCACGACCAGCGGCGGCGATTCTCGGTGATGTCTCATGCACGCTCATGATCGGAGCAGCGTGAGACCGGACCTCACGACGTGAAGCGGTCCAGCCGTTAGCGTTGGCCGACGCCCGACCGCTGCAGGAAGGAGA